>DATDCR010000346.1:0-3880 GCA_036524215.1 Burkholderiales bacterium | reverse complement strand
GGCTGCCCATCTCGCGCATGCCCAGCCAGTGGATGAGGTAGGTGAAGGTCTTGTGGTGCTCGATCACCGGCACGCCTTTCAAGCGCGCGCCGCGCTGCTGCCATTTTTCCATCGCCGAGCGCCAGCGCTGCGCGAAGTCCTCGCTTCTCGCGCGGTAGGTCGCCGCGTTCGCCGCGTCGAGCTGCGCCAGGCGCGCCGCCAGCACCGTCGCGATCTTCGCGATATTGCGCGGGTCCGTGTGCACGTGCGGATTGCCGCCGGGATGAATGTCGCCCATCGACCGGTCGACGACGCGCGGCACTTCCAGCTTCGGGACATATTGCGAAGCTTCGAGATACCCGGGCGCGCCGGGCTGCACGCGGCCATTGCCGGACTGGCGCAGCAGCACGGGCAGCCAGCCCACCTCGAGCTCCGAGCCCGAGCAGACGACCAGATCGGCGCCGCGGATGCGCGAGATCAGGCTGGGTCGTGCCTCGATCCGATGCGGGTCCTGCAGCGCCGTAGTTGCCGAGAAGGTCGATACCTTGTCGCCGCCCAATTCCTGCGCGAGCGCGGCCCACTCCGGCTCGCAGGCAAAGACGTTCAGCGCCGCAAGCGCAGGCGCGGCAGCCAGAAGGGCGAGCAGTGCCATCAGAATTCTCATGGCGGCCTCAGAACCTGTGCGCGCCGTGCGCGCCAAGGCTCATGATGTATTGGAGGAAAACCTGGTTGTCCGGCGCATCCATCCTCGAGTCGTCGCGCGCGAGCTGCAGACGGATGCGGCTGAATTCGCTCGGGCTCCAGTCGAGCATCGCGCTGTGCCGCTTCGGCCGGTAAGGCGCGAGGATCGGCGAGGCGGCCGCGGCCGCAGGCGCGCTGCCGGAGTCGAGCTCGTCATAGCGGTAGCCGACGCGCCATTGCGGCATGAACTGGTACACCGTTTGCGCGTACCAGCCGGACTGCCGGCTCGCATAGGGCTGCGCGTTGAGATCGCCGTCTTCGCTGCGATGGAAGTATTCGGCTTGCAGTTTGAGGTTGCGGCTCGCCGCATTGCCGCCCGGTGCCCACTTCAGC
This sequence comes from Burkholderiales bacterium, assembly GCA_036524215.1. Classification (GTDB taxonomy): domain Bacteria; phylum Pseudomonadota; class Gammaproteobacteria; order Burkholderiales; family SG8-39; genus SCGC-AG-212-J23. The sequence continues at coordinate 2,827 of DATDCR010000346.1, read as the reverse complement.
ACACCGTCGAGCGCCCAAAGCCGGCTCGTGCCGCTGAAGCTCGCGCTCAGGCCATTGAGCGGGTCGTCGTAAGCGCGATCTCGCGGCGAGGTGCGCAGGTGGGAGAGACCCGCCTGCCAGGCGACGCCGTCGCCGATATCGCCGCCGACATGGGTAAAGAGGTTCACGTCGCCCGCACCGTTCTTGCCGAGCGTCGATCCCGGAAACTGCGCGCCGCGGCCCACTTCGCCGCCGAGGTCCCAGTACATGGCGGTCGGCGCGATCCATTTCAGCTGCACCCCGTCGTTGCCGCGCTGGCCGCCGAGGAAGGCCTTCATCACGAGCGGCGCGTCGGTGAAGTCCCACGCGTGCGCATGCAGCTGGTTCTGGTAGCCGATCGCGGAAAAGGAACGGCCTGCCTTCAGCGTGAACCCGCGCGCGAGCGCCAGCGTCTCGACGTACGCCTCCTCGATGCCGATGGTTTCGCTGTCGGGTGCGATCGCGGCGACGAGCGTGCCGCGGAACATCGGGTCGATATTGGCGGCGAAGCCGAGCTCCGACTCGCCGAGGCTGAAGCCGCGCGGCGGCGGCGCGACTTCGCCCATGGTCGGCACGAAGCCGTTGATGCGATAACGGCCCGGCTCCTGCCTGAGATTGGCGTAGACCCCATTCAGGATCGCCGAGATGCCGGGATTGAGCGCGCTTTCGCCTTTGGCGCTGCTCGCGCTTTGCGCGCTCGCCTGCGTGGCGGCGCTCTCGGCGTCTTCGACCCGGCGCTCGAGCTCCTGGATGCGATCGCGCAGCTTCTTCAGCTCCTCGCGCATCTGCGGGAGGGCGTCCTGCGCCTGGACTTGCGGCATTGCCGTGGCCAGCGCCACGGCAAGCAACACGGTGCGATGCATGCCTGTCTCCGATTCGTGAACGACGTGCGCGCCTTGCGGCGCGCCCCGCGAGCCGACTCAGGAGACGAGGGGTGGGTCCCGCGAATGACGCCGAAGCGATGCGGGCTGCGGCGCTACGCCGGCCGGCGCGAGGAACGCCGGCTGAGAGAACGAAAGGAGAGCGAGAGCAGGCGCGGCGGCGCCCGCGACGCCGAGCACCGTGCCGAGGAGATCGTGCAGATCACAAAGCAGCTCGCCGTTGGGCGCTTTCTTTGCCTCCGCGGGGAGCGACGCGGACGAGGCGGCATGCCAGTACTGGTGCCCCATCGCCGTCTGCTGCGCGAGCAGGACGGCGACGACGAGGAACACGCGCAGCGCTATCTGGCGAGGCATTCCTCGAGCCCGGCGGTGAAGAGATCGCGCGGCAGCTTCTTGCCGATGAACACCAGCACCGACTGCTTCTTCTCCTGCTTGGCCCACGGCTTGCCCATGTCGCCGCCCATCATCATGTGCACGCCCTGGAAGACGACGCGGCGCGGATTGCCCTTCATCCAGAGCACGCCCTTGTAGCGCAGCAGGTCCGGGCCGTAGACCTGGATCATGCCGGAGAGGAACTGCTCGAGCTTCTCGCCGTTGAACGCCTTGTCGGAACGGAACACGAACGACTCGACCTCGTCGTGATGCTCGTGCGCGATGTCGGTGAGGAAGCTCGGATCGAGCTCGAGGATCGCGTTGAGGTTGAAGCCGCGGATGTCGAGCACCTCGTCGATCGGCGCGTTGCCGAAGTGCACTTCCTTGATCGGCGCGCGCGGATTCATCCTGCGCAGCCGCTGCTTGAGGGCCTCGGTCTCGTCCTTCCCGGCGACGTCGGTCTTGGAGAGCAGGATGCGGTCGGCGAAGCCGACCTGCTCCTGCGCCTCGTGGAATTCATCGAGCTGCTTCGGCGCGTGCTTCGCGTCGACGAGCGTGATGATGGAGTCGAGCAGGTAGTAGTTGCCGATTTCCTCGTCGGTGAAGAAGGTCTGCGCCACCGGGCCCGGATCCGCCATGCCGGTGGTCTCGATCACCACGCGGTCGAACTTGAGCGCGCCCTGGTCGCGCCGCTCCTTCAGCGTGCCGAGGATGCGGATCAGGTCGCCGCGCACCGTGCAGCAGATGCAGCCGTTGTTCATCTCGACGATCTGCTCGTCGGACTTCTCGATGATCTCGCTGTCGACGCCGACTTCGCCGAACTCGTTCTCGATCACCGCGATGCGCTTGCCGTGATCCTCCTGCAGGATGCGGTTGAGCAGCGTCGTCTTGCCGGCGCCGAGAAATCCCGTCAGGATCGTGACGGGGACCATGTTGCTGTCTTGCATAGGCGGCGGATTCTACCTTGTAAGGAGCGGGCTCCTGCCTGCGACCAACCAGCCATGACGACACGCCGCTTCTTCCTTGCCGCCATGACCGGCGCCCTGCTTCCCTTGCCGGCGCGCTCGCAGGCGCCCTGGGGCGTAGTGCGGGAACTTTCCGGCGAGGTCACGCTCAACGACTTCCCCGTCACGCGCGCGAGCGCCCTGCGCGCCGGCCAGAGCCTGCGCACCGGGGCGGACGGGCGCATCTGGTTCATGCTCGGCGGCGACGCTTACTTCCTGCGCCCCAACAGCACGCTGCGCCTCGATACCTCGCGGCCTAGCGAGCCGGTCGTCGACTTCCTGCGCCTCGTCACCGGCGCGCTCGGCAGCACCTTCGCGCGCGGCATGCGCCGCTCGCTCGTCACGCCGACTGCCACCATCGGCATTCGCGGTACCGGCGTCTACCTGGAGTGCACGCGTGACGTGACCTATGCCTGCACCTGCTTCGGCACCACCGAGATCAGCTCGACGCCGACCGGCTCGATGATGGAGACGGTGGCCGTGTCCACCCAGAATCACCAGGCGCGCATGATCCATCGCGAATCGATGATGGGCACGCGCATCGTGCAGGCC
>DATDCR010000345.1:0-1772 GCA_036524215.1 Burkholderiales bacterium | reverse complement strand
CAGTGGATCGTGTACTCGAGGCCGTGCGTGCGCAGCACGTCTTCGCATTGCTGTTCCAGTTGCCCGGCGCGCCAGGTCGGGTTGTAACGCAGGTTGAACAGTACCTGCAGCTCGCCGGGGATCACGTTGTTGGCGCCGGTGCCGGCGTGCACGTTGCTGACCTGGAAACTGGTCGGGGGGAAACTGTCGTAACCCTCATCCCAGCGGCGCGCCGACAATTCCGCAAGCGCCGGCATCGCCTGGTGGATCGGGTTGCGCGCCTTGTCGGGATAGGCGACATGGCCCTGCACGCCACGCACGATGAGCTTGCCGGACAGCGACCCGCGGCGGCCGATCTTCAGGGTGTCGCCCAGCCGCTCTGCCGAGCCGGGCTCGCCGACGATGCAATAGTCGATCTTCTCGCCGCGCGCCTTGAGCGTCTCAACCACGCGCACCGTGCCATCGACCGCCGGCCCTTCTTCGTCCGAGGTGAGGAGCAGAGCGATGGAGCCGGCATGCGCGGGCTTTTCCCTGACGAACATTTCCGCCGCCACGACAAAGGCGGCAATGGAGGACTTCATGTCCGCGGCGCCGCGGCCGTAGAGCTTGCCGTCGCGTACGGTCGGCACGAAGGGATCGGAATGCCATTCGGAAAGCGGACCCGTAGGCACGACATCGGTATGGCCGGCGAAGCAGACGACCGGATGGCCGCTGCCGCGGCGCGCCCAGAGGTTGGTCACTTCGCCGAACTTCATCGGCTCGCAGCGAAAGCCGGCCTTCTCGAGTCGGCCGGCGATCAGGGCCTGGCAGCCGCCGTCCTCGGGGGTGATCGACCGGCGCGCGATCAGTTGCCGGGCGAGCTCGAGCGCGCTCGCCGCACCGCCCTCAGGCATTCATGTCGATCTTGAAGTTGTTGAACGACGCCTCGCCCGCGGCGGAGAGCACGCCCTTCTTCTCGTCGCCGCCGGACTTCTCGACCGGCGGGGCGGGCGGGGCCGCCTTGGGCGGCAGGGCCTGGCCGCTGATCTCGCCGGCGGTGGCCTGGTTGATGAGCCAGAGCATGTTGGTCGGCGAATCGGCGTTCGCCATCGCCTCTTCCTGGGTGATCTTGCCGTCCATGAAGAGCTTGAACAGCGCCTGCTCGAAGGTCTGCGAGCCCGGCGACATGCTTTTCTCCAGCGCGTCCTTGATCTCGCTGATCTCGCCTTTCTCGATCAGCTCCGAAATATGGCGGGTGTTGAGGAGCACCTCGACCGCCGCGCTGCGCGCGCCGGTCTTCGTGCGGACCAGGCGCTGCGAGATCACCGCCTGCAGCGCCGCCGCGAGGTCGAGCAGCAGGCTCGGCCGGTTCTCCAGGGGATAGAAATTGATGATGCGGTTCATCGCGTGATAGCTGTTGTTCGCGTGCAGCGTGGCGAGGCACAGGTGACCCGACTGGGCGTAGGCGAGGGCCATCGCCATCGTCTGCTTGTCGCGGATCTCGCCGATCAGGATGCAATCCGGCGCCTGCCGCAGGGCGTTCTTCAGCGCGACCTCGAAGGCCCTGGTATCGGTGCCGACCTCGCGCTGGTTGACGATGGATTTCTTGTTCTGGAAGATGAATTCGACCGGGTCTTCCAAGGTAAGGATGTGGCCGGACTTCCTTTCGTTGCGGAAGTCGAGCATGGACGAGAGCGAGGTCGACTTGCCGGAGCCGGTCGCGCCGACCATCAGGATCAGGCCGCGCTTCTGCATGATCACTTCCTTCAGCACTTCGGGCAGGCCGAGCGAATCGATCGCCGGGATGCTGCTCG
>DATDCR010000344.1:0-8132 GCA_036524215.1 Burkholderiales bacterium | reverse complement strand
TCATGCGCATCTTCCAGGCGCTGCAGCGCTCGCCGGCCGAGCCCCTGCGGGTCATCCTGCCGCACGAGCCGGTGCCGCTATACACGCTGCTTCGAGAACGCGGCTTCTCGTATTCCGGCTGCCAGCGCAGCGATGGCGGTTACGAGCTGCTGATCCGGGCTGCCTAGCCCGCCGCGCAGCCGTTCGCGCGCAGGCGCGCGAGGTCGGGGATGCGCACGCAGCGACCGTCCACGCAGATCAATCCCTGGCCGGCGAGCTCGTGCAGGATGCGCGAGAAGTGCTCTGGCGTCATGTTCAAGCGCGAGGCGATCACGCTCTTGCCCGGCGTGAGAAGCACCTCGGCCGGCCCATCGCGCGCGTCCGCGGGCAGGTCGCCGAGCAGGTAGCCGAGCACGCGCTGGTGTCCGGAGCGCAACGTATAGGTCTCGACGTCGCGGACTAGCCCGTGCAGCCGGCGCGAGAGGCCGGCGAGCATGCGCCGCGCGAAGAGCGGATCGCTTTGCAGCTCATCGAGCACGACCTGCTTGGCGACATGCAGCACCATCGAGTCGGCAAGCGCCTGGCCGAAGACGATGTAGGGCTCGTCGAGAAACATCAGCGCCTCGCCGAAGCTCTGTCCGGGACGAATGATCTCCACGACCTTCTCCACGCCCTGCGGCGACGTGAACCCGAGCTTGACCTGGCCGTAGACCACGAGGTGGAAGCCCAGGCAGGGGTCGCCGCACTGGAACAGCGCCTGCCCTTTCTCGAAATAAAGCGGCACCGTGCCGGCCGTGACGCGCGCGAGCTGCGCCGGGTCCATCTCCGAGAAGATCGGCACGTTCGCGACGAACGCCTGAGTCTTGATCGCCAGGGGGCGTTTGGGCATGGGGCCGAGGCTGCCTGACCGCTCGCGCGGGTTTTTAACCTGGATCAAATCCACCCGGCGGCGGGCGTCGCAACGTGGTTTCCCAGCGTGATGCTTGAAATATCAACAATCACTCGTTTACCATTAGATATCGCGTAATTAACATGCGAACTGAGGGAACGGTTTGATCACTGCGCGCCAACTTCGCGCCGCCCGCGCGCTGGCCGGCCTGGACCAGCGCGAGCTGGCCGAAGCCTCGGACCTGTCGCTGCCCACCATCCAGCGGATGGAAGCGAGCGACGGCGTGATCCGCGGCAACGTCGAGTCGTTGATGAAGCTGATCGCCGCCCTCGAGCACGCCGGCATCGAGCTGATCAGCGAGGGCGCGGCGAGCCCGGGCGGCGGTCGCGGCGTGCGCCTGAAGTCCTAGCCCGATGGCTCTCCAAGCGCTCCTGTGGTGCGTCGCAGCTCTGCTGGCTACCGGCGTCGCCGGCATCGCGCTGGCACGAGCGCGCGGCGGATCGACGCTCGTATACGGCATTGCCCTCGCTGCGACGGCAATCGCGCTGATGATCGCCGGCCGCGCGCTCCTCGCGCCGCAGGGACTCGGCGCGAGCTTGCGGCTGCCTCTCGCGCTGCCCTGGCTCGGCGCGCATTTCCGCCTCGATGCGCTCTCGGCGTTCTTCCTGGTCGTGCTGAACCTCGGCGGCGCGCTCGCCAGCCTTTACGGCATCGGCTATGGCAGCCACGAAGAATCGCCGGGCCGCGTGCTGCCGTTCTTTCCGGCGTTTCTCGCCGGCATGAATCTCGTCGTGCTCGCTGCCGACGCGTTCACGTTCCTCTTCGCCTGGGAGTTCATGTCGCTCTCCTCCTGGGCGCTCGTCATGGCACAGCACCGGCGCAGCGGCAACGCGCGCGCGGCCTATATCTATCTGCTGATGGCGAGCTTCGGCACGCTGGCGCTTCTTCTCGCCTTCGGCCTGCTCGCCGGCCCGGCGGGCGGCTACGCGTTCACCGAGATGCGCGCCGCGGCGCCGAGCGGGATGATGGCCGCGGGCGTGCTCGCGCTTGCGCTGCTCGGCGCCGGCTCCAAGGCGGGCATCGTGCCGCTGCACGTCTGGTTGCCGCTCGCGCATCCGGCCGCGCCGAGCCATGTCTCCGCCCTGATGAGCGGCGTGATGACGAAGGTGGCGGTCTATGGCTTCGTGCGCATCGTCTTCGATCTCCTCGGCACGCCGGCCTGGTGGTGGGGCGCCCTCGTCGCGCTGATCGGCGGCGTGACGGCGGTGATGGGCGTGCTGCATGCATTGATGGAGCACGACCTGAAGCGCCTGCTCGCCTATCACACGGTCGAGAACATCGGCATCATCTTCATCGGCCTGGGCCTTGCGCTCGCCTTCGGCGCCAACGGCATGGAGGCCGCGGCGGCGCTGGCGCTGACGGCGGCGCTGTTCCACGTCTTCAATCATTCGCTCTTCAAGAGCCTGCTCTTCTTCGGCGCGGGCGCCGTGCTCACCGCGACCGGCGAGCGCGACATGGAGAAGCTCGGCGGCCTCATTCATCGCATGCCCCGCACGGCCTTCGTGTTCCTCGTCGGCTCGGCGGCGATCTCGGCGCTGCCGCCGTTCAACGGCTTCGTCTCGGAATGGCTCACCTTCCAGGCGATCCTGCTCAGCCCGGCGCTGCCGCAATGGCTGCTCAAGTTCCTCGTGCCGGCCACCGGCGGGCTGCTCGCGCTCTCGGCGGCGCTCGCTGCCGCGTGTTTCGTCAAGGCCTTCGGCGTGACGTTCCTCGGCAGGCCGCGCACCGATGCCGCGCGCAACGCGGTGGAAACCGACCGCTTCTCGCTCGCCGCGATGTACGTGCTGGCGGCGCTATGCCTCTTGGCGGGCATCCTGCCCGGCTACTTCATCGACGCGCTCGCGCCGGTGACGCACTCGCTCGCCGGTGCGCACCTGCCGGAGCAGCACCAGCTCGACTGGCTGACCATCGTCCCGGTGGCGCAGAGCCGCAGCTCGTACAACGGGCTGCTGCTTTTCTTCTTCATCGCGCTCGCCGCCGGCCTCGGCGCCGAGGTGATCCATCGCTGGGCTTCCGATCGACTGCGCCGCTCGGCGCCCTGGGATTGCGGCTTCCCCGACCCGAGCCCCGCCACCCAGTACACGGCGGGCAGCTTCTCGCAGCCGATCCGCCGCGTGTTCGGCACGGTGGTGTTCCGCGCGCACGAAGACGTGCGCATGCCGCCGCCGGGGTCGCTCGAGCCGGCGCGCATGCACGTGCGGCTGCGCGACGTGCTCTGGGACACGCTCTATGTCCCGCTCACCGGCGCCGTGGATTGGCTGGCCAGTGTCCTCAACCAGGTGCAGTTCCTGACCATTCGCGCGTACCTGACCCTCGTCTTCGCCGCGCTGGTCGTGCTGCTGATGGTGCTGGCGGTATGGCAATAATCCTCGACCTCGCCGTCCAGTTCGTCCAGATGTTCCTGGTGCTCGCGCTCGCGCCGCTGATGACGGGCTATGTGCGCAAGCTCAAGGCGCATCTGCTGCGGCGACAGGGCCCGTCCGTGCTGCAGCCGTACCGCGACCTGCTGCGCCTGATCCGCAAGGAGGTCGTGCTGGCGCACAGCGCTTCGTGGGTGTTCCGCGCCGCGCCTTACCTCATCTTCGCCGCCACCTGGGTGGCGGCCGCGCTGGTGCCGACTTTCGCCACCGGCCTCATCTTCAGCTACGCGGCCGACGTCATCGCCATCGTCGCGCTGCTCGGCAGCGCGCGCTTCATGCTCGCGCTCGCCGGTCTGGATGTCGGCACCAGCTTCGGCGGCATCGGCTCGAGCCGCGAGATGATGATCGCCTCGCTCGCCGAGCCGGCGATGCTGATGGTGGTCTTTACCCTCTCCCTTCTTGCCGGCTCGACGCAGCTCTCCTCGATCGCCGCGTTCATGCAGGGGCCGGAGGTCGGCCTGCGCGTATCGCTCGCCCTGGCGCTGGTCGGGCTGATCATGGTGGCGATCGCCGAGAACGCGCGCATCCCGGTCGACAACCCGGCCACGCACCTCGAGCTCACCATGGTGCACGAGGCGATGATCCTCGAGTACTCGGGGCGCCATCTGGCGCTGATCGAGGTGGCGAGCTATCTCAAGCTCGTCCTCTACGCCTCCGTGATCAGCTGCGTGTTCTTCCCGTGGGGCATCGCGGTCGCCGGGCAGGGGGTCGCCGCCTATCTCGGCGCCATCGGGCTCTACGTCGTCAAGCTGGCGGCAACCGGCCTCGCGCTCGCCGTGTTCGAGACCGCGATCGCCAAGATGCGCGTGTTCCGCGTGCCGGACTTCCTCGGCGCCGCGCTGATGCTCGGCCTGCTCGCCACGCTGCTCCTCTTCGTGTCGCGGGTGACCTGATGGACCGCATCGCGCTCGACGTTGCCCACCTGTGCGCCGGCGGCCTGGTGCTGGTGAGCTTCATGCTGCTCTACCAGGACCGCATGACGGGCCTGGTCAACACCTTCGCCCTGCACGCGCTGGTGGTGTCGTTCTCGGTCGCCTGGCAGGCCAACATCCAGCACGCGCCGCACCTTTACATCACCGCGGCCATCGCGCTCGGCATCAAGGCGGTCGTGATCCCGATCGCCCTGCACCGGATCATCGTGCGCCTGGGCATCCACCGCACCATCGAGCCGGTGGTGGGCATCGGGCAGACCATGCTCGCCGGCATCGGCCTGGTCGCGCTCTCGGTGATGGTGATGCTGCCGATCACCGCGCAGGCCGGCACGCTCGCGCGCGAGGACCTGGCGTTCGCGCTGTCGGTGATCCTGCTCGGCCTGCTGATGATGATCTCGCGCAGGAACGCCGTCACCCAGGTGATCGGCTTCATGTCGATCGAGAACGGCCTGATCCTCGCCGCCACCGGCGCGAAGGGCATGCCGCTGGTGGTCGAGATCAGCGTCGCGTTCTCGATCCTGGTGGCGCTGATCGTGATCGGCATCTTCCTCTTCCGCATCCGCGAGCGCTTCGAGACGGTGGACGTCGACCTGCTGCACGTGCACCGGGGCGAGCAACCATGAGCGACCCGGGCGCCTTCGCGGTCGCCGCGATCCTCGCCATCCCGGCGCTGAGCGCGGTGCTGCTCGCGGTGCTGCCCGACGACCGCACCACCGCGTGGCTGAACGTGCTCGCGTCGCTGCTCACCTTCGCCGCGGGCCTGGTGCTGCTCGTCGAGCGCCCGGCGCCGGGGCCGTTCCTGATCGTCGACGACCTGAACGTGGTGTTCATCCTGCTCAGCACCTTCGTCGGCTTCACCACCAGCGTCTTCAGCCGCAGCTATATCGGCCACGAGCTGGAGACGGGCAAGCTGACGCCGGTCTACCTGCGCTTCTACCACGCGATGTACCAGATGCTGATGTTCGGCATGAACCTCGCCCTGCTCTCGAACAACCTCGGGCTGATGTGGGTCGCGGTCGAGCTGGCGACGCTCACCACGGTGCTGATGGTCGGCATCTATCGCACCGAGGCCGCGCTCGAGGCGGCGTGGAAGTATTTCATCCTCGGCAGCGTCGGCATCGCGCTTGCGCTCTTCGGCACCATCCTCGTCTACCTCGCCGCGCGCGCGGTGGTCGGCGAGGGTCTCGACGCGATGGCGTGGAGCGTGCTCGTGCAGAAGGCGGCGGGCTGCGACCCGGCCCTGCTGAATCTGGCTTTTCTTTTTCTGTTGTTGGGATACGGCACGAAGGTCGGGCTCGTGCCTTTGCACGCCTGGCTGCCGGACGCGCATGCCGAAGGCCCGACGCCGATCTCCGCCGTGCTCTCCGGGCTGCTGCTCAACGTCGCGCTCTTCGCCGTGCTGCGCTTCAAGAGCCTGATGTCGGCGAACCCGGGTGCGCTCGCCCCCGGGCCGTTGATGGTTTCGCTCGGGCTCCTGTCGGTGCTGTTCGCCGCGTTCATGCTCTACCGCCGGCAGGACATCAAGCGCCTGTTCGCCTACTCGTCGATCGAGCACATGGGCATCGTCACCTTCGCCTTCGGCATGGGCGGGCCGCTCGCCAACTTCGCCGGCCTGCTGCACATGACGCTGCATAGCCTCACCAAGTCGGCGATCTTCTTCGTGGTCGGCCATATCGCGCAGGTCAAGGGGACGCAGAAGATGCCCGACATCCGGGGACTGACGGTCTCGCACCCGCTGCTCGGCTGGGGACTGGTGCTCGGCGTGGTCGCGATCGCCGGCCTGCCGCCGCTCGGCATCTTCATGACCGAGTTCCTCATCATCACGTCGACCTTCGCGCGCCAGCCGCTGCTCGCCATCGCGCTCGGCTTCGGCCTGCTGGTCGCGCTCGGCGCGCTGCTCTGGCGGCTCAACGGCCTCGCTTTCGGCGAGCCCGACGGCAAGATGGAGCCCGACCGGGCTTCCTTCGTGCCGATCGGCGCGCATTTCGCGCTGGTGCTGATCGCCGGCATCTGGCTGCCGCCCGCGCTCGTCGCGTGGTTCCAGCACGTTGCGAGGCTCCTCAGCTGATGAAGGTCGATCGCCAACGCTGGGAAGATGCATCGGGCCGTCTCGCTGCGGGCGAGCTGGCGCTGCTCGGGCTTTGGGGCGAGCCGGGGTTCGCGCACATGGCATTGATGGAGCGCGCCTCGCATCACTACGATGTCATTACGCTCGCCTGCGACGCCAATCGCTTCCCATCGGTAGCGCGCCTTCATGCGCCGGCCATCCGTCTCGAGCGCACGATGCGCGACCTTTATGGCCTCGAGCCGACCGGCGCGCCCGACACGCGGGCCTGGCTGCGCCACGGCGAGCCGTATGCATTCCTGCCGACAGAAGGGGAGAGCCTGCACCAGATCCCGGTCGGGCCGGTGCATGCCGGCATCATCGAGCCGGGGCACTTTCGCTTCACCGCCAACGGCGAGACGGTCGTGCGCCTGGAGCAGCGCCTGGGATATACGCACAAGGGCACCGAAGCGCTGATGGCGGGCGCCGCGCTCGATCGCGCGGCGAAGCTCGCCGGCCGGGTGTCGGGCGACAGCACGGTCGCCTTTGCGCTCGCCTTCGCGCGCGCGGCGGAGCGGGCGGCAGCCGTCGAGGCGCCGCCGCGCGCCGTCTGGCTGCGCGCGCTCATGGGCGAGCTCGAGCGCCTTGCGAATCACCTGGGCGACATCGGCGCGGTGTGCAACGACGCCGCGTTCGCCATTCTTCATGCGCAGTTCGGCCTGCTGCGCGAATACGTGCTGCGCGCCGCGGACGCCTGCTTCGGCCACCGCCTGATGATGGATTGCGTCGTGCCCGGCGGCGTGAGCCGGGACCTCGCAGCCGGCGGTGATGGCGCGCTGAACACGCTTCTCGCGACGATCCGCCGCCAGTTTCCGGATCTCGTCGAGGTCTACGACAACACCGAGTCGCTCAAGGATCGCACCGTCGGCACCGGCATCCTCACGCCGGCGCTCGCCGAGCAGTTCGCGGCCGGCGGCTTCATCGGCCGCGCCTCCGGCCGTCACTTCGATGCGCGCCGCACACCCGGCTATGCGCCGTACGGCGAGCTCAAGTTCGACGTGCCGACGGTGCAGGCGGGCGACGTCAATGCGCGCGTCTACATCCGCATCCGCGAAGTCGAGCAGAGCCTCGCGCTGATCGAACAACTCGTAGCCGGACTGCCGGCGGGGCCTCTGCGCGTCGAGCTCCCTGCTGCAAACGGCGAAGGGATGGCGCTCGTCGAGGGGTTCCGCGGCGACGTGCTGGCCTGGCTGAGGCTCGCCGGCGGACGCGTCGAGCGCTGCCACCTGCGCGATCCATCGTGGTTCCAGTGGCCGCTCCTCGAAGCGGTGATCGAAGGCAACATCGTGGCCGATTTCCCGCTGTGCAATAAATCGTTCAACTGCTCGTATTCCGGGCACGACCTCTGATGCGCAAGCTTCTCTTCAAGAGCTTCGTACAAGGCCCGCTCACGGAGCGCGCACCCGCGGCGGACGAGGCCGCGATCGGGGAGCTGGCCGCGCGCGTGCAGGGCGCGGCGCGGCGCCGCCTCGGCCGTACGCTCGCTATCCGCGAGGTCGATGCGGGCTCCTGCAACGGCTGCGAGCTGGAGATCCACGCGCTGAACAATGCGTTCTACGATCTCGAACGTCTCGGCTTGCGCTTCGTCGCTTCGCCGCGCCATGCCGACGTGCTGCTCGTCACCGGGCCGGTGACGCGCAACATGCGCGAAGCGCTCGAGCGCACTTATGCCGCCACGCCGGATCCCAAGTGGGTCGTCGCAGTCGGGGACTGTGCGCGCGATGGCGGCGTATTCGCCGGCAGCGAGG
>DATDCR010000343.1:0-1749 GCA_036524215.1 Burkholderiales bacterium | reverse complement strand
AACATCCTGCTCGCCGCGCAGCGCGCGAACTGGGGGCCGATCCAGTACCAGGGCGAGCTGCACGACCGCGCGACGTACCGCTATTTCTGGCATCTCCTGCAGAAGGCCAAGGTCACCGGCGTCGCCTTGCCCGAGGATGCTTCGCAGGCCTTCTTCCAGGATTTTCCACTTGTTTAAGAGACTAAAGCCGGGAACACAGAGTTACGCAGAAAAGAAAGGAGTCAAAAAATGGATCGTCTTGGTAGATCGATTTCGATTGATCGCGCCCGAATTGGCAATATCGATTCACCAAAAGCAATCCGGTCTTTGACTCCTTTTTTTCTGCGTAACTCTGTGTTCCCGGCCCTAATTTTCTAAAGCAAAGCCCACCATGAGCGCAGGCGCGAAGTTCAGGCAAGCATTGAAGGAAGAAAAGCCGCTGCAGGTCCCGGGCGCGATCAACGCCTACCACGCGATCCTCGCGAAGGCGAGCGGCTTCAAGGCGATCTATCTTTCGGGCGGCGGCGTGGCCGCCGGCTCCCTCGGCATGCCGGACCTCGGCATCTCGAACCTCGACGACGTCCTCACCGACATCCGCCGCATCACCGATGTCTGCGACCTGCCGCTGCTCGTCGATGTGGATACCGGATTCGGGGCGAGCGCCTTCAACGTGGCGCGCACCACGCGCTCGCTGGTCAAGTTCGGCGCGGCGGCGATGCACATCGAGGACCAGGTCGGCGCCAAGCGCTGCGGCCACCGGCCGGGAAAAGAACTGGTGAGCAAAGAGGAGATGTGCGATCGCATCAAGGCGGCGGTGGATGCGCGGCCCGATCGGGACTTCGTCGTCATGGCGCGCACCGATGCGCTCGCTTCGGAGGGCCTCGATAAAGCGATCGAACGGGCCGCGGCTTACGTCGCCGCCGGCGCCGACATGATCTTTCCCGAAGCGATCACCGAGCTGCCGATGTACAAGAAGTTCGCCGCGGCGGTGAAGGCCCCGATCCTCGCCAACATCACCGAGTTCGGAAAGACGCCCCTCTTCACGGTGGACGAGCTGCGCGCCGCCGATGTCGCAATCGTCCTCTACCCGCTCAGCGCGTTCCGCGCCATGAACAAGGCCGCGCTGAACGTCTACGAAGCCGTACGCAAGGCCGGCACGCAGAAGCCGGTGCTGGACTCGATGCAGACCAGGGAGCAGCTGTACGACATCATCGGCTACCACGACTACGAGAAGAAACTCGATGAGCTCTTCGCCCGCGAACGTCGCTAAACCCAAGAAGTCCGTCGCCCTCTCCGGCGTGCCCGCCGGCAACACGGCGCTGTGCACGGTCGGCCGCAGCGGCAACGACCTGCACTACCGCGGCTACGACATCCTCGACTTCGCCGACCAGGCCGAGTTCGAGGACGTGGCTTACTTATTGGTGCACGAGAAGCTGCCCACCAAATCCGAGCTCGCCGCGTACAAGAAGCGCCTGCAGACCCTGCGCGGCCTGCCGGCGCCGTTGAAGACCGCGCTCGAGCAGTTGCCGAAGAGCGCGCACCCGATGGACGTGATGCGCACCGGCTGCTCGGTGCTCGGCACGCTCGAGCCGGAGAAGGAGGCGCATCCGGTGGAAGGCGCGCGCGCGATCGCCGACCGCCTGATGGCGGTATTCCCGTCGATCCTTCTTTATTGGCACCACTATGCGCACAACGGCAAGCGCATCGAGACGCAGACCGACGACGACTCGATCGGCGGCCACTACCTGCACCTCCTGCACGGCAAGAAGC
>DATDCR010000342.1:0-13176 GCA_036524215.1 Burkholderiales bacterium | reverse complement strand
GGCGGCACGGTCCGCTCGTACCCGAAGAACACGGTGGTGGTGAGCGAAGGCGACCAGACCGATTCGCTTTACGTGCTGCTCGAGGGGCGGGTGAAGGCCTTCGTCAGCGACGAAGGCGGGCGCGAGGTCGTGCTGAACGTGATCGGGCGCGGCGATTACTTCGGCGAGCTGGTGCTCGACGGCGGGCCGCGCTCGGCGTCGATCCTCACGCTGGAGCCCGCGCGCACCTATATCGTGCCGCGCGCCGAGGTCGAGCGGCTGCTTTCCGAGAATCCGGCGTTCGCGCGCGATTTCACGCGGCGGCTGATCTCCAAGGTGCGCTCGCTGACCACCCAGGTGCGCGACCTCGCCCTCAAGGACGTGTATGCGCGGCTCGCGGCGTTCGTCGAAGCGAATGCGGTGGAACAAGGCGCGCAGCGCATGATTCCCGAGAAGCTGACGCAGAACGAGATCGCGGCGCGCATCGGCGCTTCGCGCGAGATGGTTAATCGCATCCTCAAGGACCTGGCGGCCGGCGGCTACGTCTCGGTCGACGGCCGGCAGATCATGCTTCACCGCAAGCTTCCCCCCCACTGGTAGAGCGATGAAACTTCCCGCACTCGATCCGGGCACCGCCCCCGAACGCCGCGGCTCGATGTACCCGGAGCCCTTCAAGTCGCGCATGGGCGAGCGCGTGAAGCGCAGGCTTGGCGAAGCCTGCGGGCTCACGAAGTTCGGCGTCAACCTCGTGACGCTCGGGCCGGGCGGCCAGTCGGCGTTGCGCCACTGGCACACGCTCGAGGACGAGTTCGTCTACGTGCTCGAGGGCGAAGTCGTGCTCGTGACCAGCGAAGGCGAGCAGACGCTCGGCGCGGGCATGTGCGCCGGGTATCCCGCCGGCAAGCGCGACGGCCATCACTTCATCAACCGCTCGACCCGTCCGGCGAAGTATCTCGAGGTCGGCAACCGCATCGAGGGCGACAACGCCTTTTATCCGGACGACGATCTCATCTGGGTCGAGACCGAGCAGGGCACCATCGCCGCCCACAAGGACGGCAAGCCCTACTGATCAATTAGTGCCCTGACCCCGAACTCGCGGCGGCAGCGGCGGCGGGGCGAGGCGCGGCCGATCCTTCGCCGTCGGGCGTGACGGCTTCAGCTTCTCGATGAGTCCGAGCACCGTGGCGAGCGCGGTTTCGAGCTGCCGGTCGCGTCCCGCGGCGTAATCCTGCGGCGCGTTGTCGACGTCGAGGTCGGGATCGGTGCCGTAGTTCTCGACCGCCCAGCCGACGTCGCTGAACCAGAACGAGAACTCGGGCTGGGTGACGGTGGTGCCGTCGACGAGCGGATGGCGCGGATAGATGCCGATCACGCCGCCCCAGGTGCGCTTGCCGACGAGCGGCCCGATCTTCATCAGCTTGAAGCAGTGCGAGAAGATGTCGCCGTCCGAGCCGGCGTGCTCGTTGGTCAGCGCGACCATCGGACCGAAGGCCGAATAGGCGGGATACGGCTCGGGCTGGTGCCAGCGCGAGAAGTCGTAGCCGATCCTCTTGCGCGCGAGCTTCTCCAGCAGGAGCTGCGAGACATGGCCGCCGCGGTTGTAGCGCACGTCGATGACGAGGCCGTCGCGCTCGCACTCGACGGTGAAGTAGCGATGAAACTCGGCGAAGCCCGCCGACATCATGTCGGGCAGGTGCACGTAGCCGACGCGCCCCTTCGACTGCTCGCGCACCCAGCGGCGATTGCGCTCGACCCAATCGCGATAGCGCGCCGGCACTTCGTCCTTCAGCAGCGTGACGAGCACCGTGCGCTCCTTCTTTGCATCGGCGATGGTCAACTCCGCCTTCGCGCCGGCCTGATGCACGAGATGCGACATCACCGGCCGCTCGCGGGTCACCTTCTGCCCGTTCACGGCGACGATGCGCTCGCCGACGCGCGCTTCGACGCCGATGGCATTCAGCGGCGAATCCGCGCCGGCTTCCCAGGCGTCGCCGCAGGCGATATGGGCGATCTGGTCGTCGCGGAAGTCGGCGGCCAATGTGCCAAGGGTCCAGGCCGGCGGCTTGCGATGGTCGCCGAGCATCTCGTAGGCGTGGGAGGTGCCGAGCTCGCCCTGCATCTCCCAGATCAGGTCCGACAGCTCGCCGCGCGTCGAGACGCGCGGCAGGAGCGCTTCGTACTTGCGCACCACCCCCGGCCAGTCGACGCCGGACATGTCCTCGACCCAGAACTGGTCGCGCTGCAGGCGCGCCACCTCGCGCAGCATCTGGCGCCATTCGAGGGCCGGGTCGATCGAAACACGCAGGCGCTCGAGGTCGATCCAGCCGCTTTCGCGCGAATGCTGTGGATAGCCTTCGCCCGCCTTCGGGTCGGGCTTCTTTCCCGCTTCGAGCGCGCGCAGCGTCTTGCCTTCGCGCATGAGCATCGTCCTGGCGTCGCGCGAAATGCAAAACGAGTCGATCTTGTCGACCAGGGTCTCGGCGTGCAGCGAAGCAAAGTCGAAGCATTCGAGCCGTCCCGGGCGATCCGCGCCCAGGCCGCCGCGGCCGTGCGCGCCCGCGACATCGAAGAGCGTCCACAGCACTTTGCCGTCGAGCCCGGCGATCTGGCGGTAGACCCCTTCGGCGACCGGGAAGGCCGCGATGCGGCGCTCGAGGCCCTCGACGTCGATTGTCACCGGCTGCGGCTTCGCCGGCTCCTTCTGCTCTTCAGCGTTCTTGCCGAAGCCGCGCGGTTCCGCGTCGAACGGCGGCTTGCCGCCGGCCTGCAGCGCCATCAGGTAAGGCCGGCCGCCGCGCGGGAACGACAGGTCGAAGATCACGTTGTCGTAGACCGGATCGAAGGTGCGCACGGACAGGAAATACAGGTAGCGGCCCGCGGGGTCGAAGGCCGGGCAGTAGTCGGAGAATTCGCCGTTCGTAGCGGCAACGATGCGGCCGCTCGCCGCTTCATGCAGGTGTATGGCGCTGCGGCGCGATTCCACGACGAACGAGTACGCGAGCCAGGCGCCGTCCGCGGACCACGCGAGGTCCTCGCTGCGTCCGAACGCGCTCTTGGCGATCACTTTCACCTTGTTGTTGTCGAGCTCGGCGAGCAGCACCTCGCAGCGATGGTTCGTCAGTGCGACGACCTTGCCCGTGGGGGAGGGCTCCATCGCGACGACGCGGCCGATGTCCGCTTCGAGCTTGCGCTCGTTACCGCCGGAGAAGATGTGCAGCCGCTCTTCACCCGACGCATCGCAGACGGCGACGATGCTGCCATCGGCGAGCCAGCGCGCGTGTCGGAAGCGAACTGCGTCGGGGCCGCCGTGCTGGCGTACGGCCCCTTCCCAGAGGCCGAAGGAAAAGAGCTTGCCTCGCACGTCGGCCGTGACGCTGTGACCTGCCGGATGGAGGTCGAAGCCGCCGAGGAACTCGGCCGGCGGCACGAATTTGCGCGCCACCTGCGTACGATGCGCGCGGACATCGATCTCGAGGCGCTTCGTCTCGTCGCGGGCCGGATCGAACAGCCAGACATCCGCGCCGCACTGGTAGACGATGCGGCGGCCGTCGGTCGAGGCGTGGCGCGCGTAGTAGTCGTCGTGATCGGTATGCCGGCGCAGCTCCCTGCCTTCGGGCGTGCACGAGTAGAGGTTGCCGACGCCTTCGAAGTCCGACAGGAACCAGACCCGGCCGCCGAGCCACATCGGGCTCGTGAGGTTGCCCTTCAGCTCGCTCATGCGGCGGAATTCACCGCTGCCGGTCGCGTCGACCCAAAGCGCGCCCGCCGTGCCGCCGCGATAGCGCTTCCAGCGCGCCGGATCGGCGGTGTTGCGGCCGATGAGCCGGGCGCCTTTCGCGCCGAAGGAAAGGTGGTTCACCTGGCCGTAGGGCAGCAGCTCCGGCAGGCCGCCATCGACGCCGAGCGTGTATGCGCGGTAATTGCGGAAGAAGGGCTGGCCGTAGGTGGTGACGAAGAGGATCTTCCCGTCCGGGGTCCAGCCGCGCACGATGGCGTCCGGCCCGAGCCAGGTCATGCGGCGCGCCGGGCCGCCTTCGCCCGGCATCAGATAGACCTCCGGGTGCTGCTCGTCGCGCGCCACGTAGGCGAGCCAGCGGCCGGAAGGGGAAAGCGCCGGTGTGCCGACCTCGCCCAGCCCGGCGGTCAGCCGGCGCGCCTGGCCGCCGCCGGCGTCGACCCGCCAAAGATCGTCGTCGCACACGAAAACGACGGCGTCGCCTGCGATGCACGGCTGCCTGAGGTAACCTCGCTCGTTCATGAGGCCGGATTCTGCCATCGTCGCCTTGATGCTCGCCGCCGCGCTCGGCGCGGCGCAGGCCAAGCCTTTCCGCTGGGCGAGCCAGGGCGATCCGCAAACCATCGACCCCCATTCGCAGAACGAGCTGCTGACCAACAGCATCAACGGCCAGATGTACGAGACGCTGGTCAACCGGGGCAAGAAGCTCGAGATCGTGCCCGCCCTCGCGACCGAATGGCGGCAGGTCGATCCGCTCACCTGGCGCTTCACGCTGAGGAAGGGCGTGCGCTTCCACGACGGCACGCCGTTCACGGCGGACGACGTGCTTTTTTCGGTGCAGCGCGCGAGCCAGCCGACTTCGCAGATCCGCGTCTACGCGAGCGCGCTCGGCACGCCGCGCAAGCTCGACGATTACGCGGTCGAGTTCAAGCTCGCCGAGCCCAATCCGATCCTGCTCGAGCATGCGACGCTGGTGCAGATGATGAGCAAGGCCTGGTGCGTGAAGAACAGGGTCGAGCGGCCGCTCGACTTCTCCAATAAGGAAGAGTCGTACGCCACGCTGCACGCGAACGGCACCGGGCCTTACATGCTCAAGTCGCGCGAGCCGGACGTGAAGACGGTCCTCGTGCGCAATCCGAACTGGTGGGACAAGCACGAAGGCAACGTCGACGAGGTGACCTACCTCTCGATCAAGTCCGACTCGACGCGCGTGTCCGCGCTCATCGCCGGCAACATCGACATGATCCTCGACCCGCCGCCGCAGGACGTGCCGCGGCTGCGCAAGCAGGCAGGCGTCAAGATCGTCGAAGGCGTGGAGAACCGGATCGTCTTCTTCGGCTTCGACCAGAGCCGCGATCAGCTCCTTTACTCGGACGTCAAGGGGAAGAACCCGTTCAAGGACCGCCGCGTGCGCGAGGCGATCTACCGGGCGATCGACATCGATGCCCTGAAGCGGGTGACGATGCGCGGCCAGTCCGTGCCGACGGGCAGCATCACGCCCTCCATCCTGGCTTCCAATCCGGAGGCGGAGAAGCGCCTTCCCTACGACCCGGCGCGGGCGAAGCAGCTCCTCGCCGAGGCGGGCTACCCCTCAGGCTTCGGCTTCACGCTCGATTGCCCGAACAACCGCTATATCAACGACGAGCAGATCTGCGTGGCGGTGTCCGGCATGCTGGCGAAGATCGGCCTGCGGGTGCGGGTCAATGCGCAGCCGCGAGCGATCTACTTCGCCCGCATGCCGAAGCGCGACACCAGCGCCTTCATGCTCGGTTGGGGCGGCGCGATTACCGATGCCCAGACCACGCTCACGCCGGTGTTGCACAGCCCCGACGGCAAGGGCGCCGGCGACTACAACTGGGGCAGCTACGTCAACAAGAAGCTCGATGCCCTGATCGACGCCGCGCGCATCGAACCCGACGCGGCGAAGCGCAAGCAGCAGATCGCCGACGCGCTGGCAGAGCACAACGCGCAAATCCACCACGTGCCGCTGCACCGGCAGGTGATTCCGTGGGCGACGCGCCAGAACGTGCGCGTCGTGCATCGCGCCGACAACTGGGTCGAGACCCAGTGGGTGTACGTCGACTAGGCCCAGGACGTCGTTCCGGCGAGCGCCGGAACCTATCCTGCAGGACGGCAGGTTGTTGAAGCGAGCGTCGTGCGCTTGCCGGTACGCTGGTGCACGAGCGTGCACTGGCTTGCGATTTTGACGAGGTGAAAATGCTCCGGCTTGTCCAAGTCCCGCCCGCTCACTGGGAGTCCGTTTGCATCGCGCTGCCGCGCCTTCTCGACGATGAGCAGGCTGTCCCTGGTCAATGCATCGTCGGCGAGCGTGACCGGCGCACCATTCAGAGCGCTACTCACCGCTTGCGCAAGTTCCGCGCGGCTCTCCTTCGTCGGTCTGTCGATGACGGCTGCCACCTCCGCCGGCGTCAAGCCGGACGCGCACGTCGACAGCAGGAGCACGGCGGCAGCAATTGTCAGCAAGCGGTCCATTGCCAAGCATCAGTCCGCGCGAAGCATCCGATTCTCGCGCCACGGCGACTTGATCACAACGCCGTCCGCTTCCTGCACGAGCGTCGACTGGATCGACGATTTCACGCTCGGCAGCGCCAATCCCGAGGGTGCCGGACAGCTCGCGGTCATTCGATAGGCGAGGGCAGCAGCGAGGCGGGCCTCGGCCGGATCGCCGAGCGCGTGAGTGAAGTCATCGGCGACCGCGCAGCCGGGCACCGGCGTGCCGGCCACGCTCCCGCTGTTGCTTGGCGAGAAGCCGTCGCTATAGTCGCCGAATCCCGCCGCATTCACGCCCTTGAACTGGATGGCGAAGTAGGTCGTGCCGCAGTTGTCCTGTGGAAAGAAGCCGTAAGGCTTGCCGCAGGTTGTCGAGCCGACCTGGATGACCTGTACGCCGACGCCGCGAAGGCCGTTGATGATCGACTCGCTCGCCGAGCACGTGCCGGGCCCGGTGAGGACGAACACACGGGGCAGATTGAGCGTCGGCAGTGGTTGGCCGTCAGCCCCTGAAAATCCGAGCGTCGTGCTGTGGAATGGCATCGGCGTGAGCGCGGCGTGCTTGCGGTTGAAGATGATCTGCTCGAACGTACGTCCGGCGCTGGCACCGCCGCCCGCCACCATGAACGCGAGCTCGCTCGCGATGTCGAGAAACCCGCCGCCGTTATAGCGGATGTCCAATACCAGGTCCGTAACGCCCGCTGCTTTGAGCGTGTTGATCGCATTGATCAGCGCGGACTCGGCCGTGGCGATGTGATCGTTGAAGAGCATGTAGCCGACGGTGCCTGATGGTGTCGCAATCGTCGCGACGTTTTGCACGGGCGTCAGCGTGATGTTGGCCGACTGCATCTGGAGGGTGCGCGGCGTCGCAGCGCCGAGATCGCGCACCGTGAACGTGTGCGTCTCGCCGCTTCCCGCGGGAGACAAGCCGGCATTGATCCTGGCGACGCCACTTTGCGTGTTGTCGTTGACCGCGTCGACGCCATCGATCGCCAGCACTTCCGCGCCGCGGGCCAGGTTCGCCGCGGCCGCCGGCGAACCCGGCTCGATATACGCCACAACGATGCGCCGCGGCGGCGAGCGGGCAATGACTGCCCACTCCGCGCCGTAGCCCGCCGACACGCCGGATTGCGAAAGCGCAAGCCACGCCGACGTTTCGAACGTGAAGTGAAACCTGTCCTTTGGATTTCCGGACGGCGTAATCGCGGTTGTCTTCAGAGAATCGAAGTACGCGGGAGTCGTCGACAGGGCGGGATCGCGATCGACGACTTCGTCGTACCAGAGGTAGAGATCATTGATCCACGAGCGAAGCCAGTTGTTCTCGCTCAGCGTGGTTCCCTGCACGTCGGGGAAAGGCCGACCGGTAGCCGAATCGATGCCCGAGCGTGGCGCCGCGCATTGCGCGACGAAATTCGCCGAGGGCGCGAACACGCCTTGCACCCATCCCGTCGCATTGGCGGCCGTTCCTCCGCCGCCGCTACCTCCGCCTCCATCCCCGCTCCCGCCGCACCCGGAAAGCACGGCGAACGCGACGAGGGCGAACAGGCAACGGGTACTTCCTTCCTGCATTTTTCGACCCCTGCGCCTAGCCTGCGCGCTTTCTTGCCCTGACCTGGCCTAGGATAGCCGAACGATGCGCCGGCACTTCGTTCACCGGGTGTATGGAAGCTGGCTGCAAATAGATTGATGCAGCACCACGGACATTCCGGTAAACTCCTCCATCCCTACACGCGCTAGGTAAATGGCAAAGTATGTCTTCGTAACAGGCGGTGTAGTTTCCTCCCTCGGCAAGGGCATTGCCGCCGCATCCCTCGCCGCGATCCTCGAGTCGCGCAGCATCCGCGTCACCAACATCAAGCTGGACCCGTACATCAACGTCGATCCCGGCACGATGAGCCCGTTCCAGCATGGCGAGGTGTTCGTCACCGAGGACGGCGCGGAGACCGACCTGGACCTGGGGCACTACGAGCGCTTCCAGAGCTCGAAGATGCGCCGCTGGAACAACTTCACCACCGGCCAGATCTACGAGTCGGTGATCAAGAAGGAGCGGCGCGGCGACTACCTCGGCGGCACGGTGCAGGTGATCCCGCACATCACCGACGAGATCAAGGCCTTCATCAAGCGCGGCGCCGGCGAGGCCGACGTCGCGATCGTCGAGGTCGGCGGCACGGTCGGCGACATCGAGTCGCTGCCCGTCCTCGAGGCCATCCGCCAGATGGGCCTGGAGCTCGGCCGCGACAACGTCTGCTACATCCACCTGACGCTGGTGCCCTTCATCGCCTCGGCGGGCGAGATCAAGACCAAGCCGACGCAGCACTCGGTGAAGGAGCTGCGCGAGATCGGCATCCAGCCCGACGCGCTGCTGTGCCGCACCGACCGGCCCCTGCCGGAGGACGAGCGGCGCAAGATCGCGCTCTTCTGCAACGTGCAGAAGGAGGCGGTGATCTCGGCCTGGGACGTCGACTCGATCTACAAGATCCCGATGATGCTGCACGAGCAGATGCTCGACGAGATCGTGTGCCACAAGCTGCACATCCTCGCGCGTGCGGCGGACCTGTCGGCCTGGCGCAAGATCGTTCATGCGCAGCAGCATCCCGAGCACGAAGTGGACGTCGCCTTCGTCGGCAAGTACGTCGACCTGCAGGACTCCTACAAGTCGCTGAACGAGGCCCTCAAGCACGCCGGCATCCATACGAATTCGCGCGTCAACATCCATTACTTCGATTCCGAGGAACTGGAGAAAGGCGGCCTCGGCGGGCTGGAGAAGATGGACGCGATCCTGGTGCCCGGCGGCTTCGGCAAGCGCGGCACCGAAGGCAAGATCCGCGCGATCCGCTACGCGCGCGAGAACGCGGTCCCCTATCTGGGCATCTGCCTCGGCATGCAGCTCGCCACGATCGAATTCGCGCGCGACGTCTGCGGCCTCGGCGGCGCCAACAGCACCGAATTCGACGCCGATACGCCGCACCCGGTGGTGGCGCTGATCACGGAATGGCTCGACCGCACCGGTCGCATCGAGAAGCGCACCGATAAGTCGGACCTCGGGGGCACCATGCGCCTGGGCGCGCAGAAATGCCCGGTCGAGCCCGAGACCCTTGCTTTTGCTGTTTATGGAAAAGAAGTCAACGAGCGGCACCGCCACCGCTACGAGGTCAACAACATCTACGTGCCGCAGCTCGAGGCGAAGGGCTACAAGGTGTCGGCGCGCACGCCGAGCGAGAACCTGCCGGAGATGATGGAGCTGCCCGGCCATCCGTTCTTCATCGGCGTGCAGTTCCACCCCGAATTCACCTCGACGCCGCGCGACGGGCATCCGCTGTTCAAGGCCTTCGTCCAGGCGGCGCTGCGCCAGCGCGCCCGCGCGCAGCGGCCCGGCGGAACACTTTCCGTCGTCGCAGCGTGAAGCTTTGCGGATTCGACGTCGGCCTCGACAGGCCGCTATTCCTCATTGCAGGTCCGTGCGTCGTGGAGTCGCGCGAGCTGCAGATCGACGTCGCCGGCCGGCTGAAGGAGATCACGAAGGCGCTCGGCGTGCCCTTCATCTTCAAGTCGTCCTACGACAAGGCGAACCGCAGCTCGGGAAAGTCTTTCCGCGGCCTCGGCATGGAAGCGGGCTTGAGGATCTTGGACGAAGTGAAGAAGCAGATTGGCGTCCCGGTGCTCACCGACGTGCACGAGCAGGACGAGGTGAAGCCCGTGGCGGCCGTGGTCGATGTGCTGCAGACGCCCGCGTTCCTCTGCCGCCAGACGGACTTCATCCGCGTCGCGGCCTCCGCCGGCAAGCCGGTAAACATCAAGAAGGGGCAGTTCCTGTCGCCGCAGGAGATGAAGAACGTGGTTGACAAGGCTCGCGAGGCCTCTGGGCAGGAAAACATCCTGGTGTGTGAGCGCGGGTTCTCCTTCGGCTATGGGAATCTCGTGTCCGACATGCGCTCCCTCGCGATCATGCGCGACACGGGCTGCCCGGTGGTGTTCGATGCCACGCACTCGGTCCAGCTGCCGGGCGGGCAGGGCACGGCGTCCGGCGGTCAGCGCGAGTTCATCCCGGTGCTGGCGCGCGCCGCGGTGGCGAGCGGCATCTCCGGCCTTTTCATGGAGACGCATCCGGATCCCGCCAAGGCGCTTTCCGACGGGCCCAACGCCTGGCCGCTTGGCATGATGCAGGGATTGCTGGAAACTCTGGTCGAGCTCGACCGAACCGTCAAGAAGAAAGGCTTTGCTGAGATGAAGGTGAAAGGCTGATGAGCTCCATCGTCGACGTCGTCGCGCGCGAAATCCTCGATTCACGCGGCAATCCCACCGTCGAGGCGGACGTCCTGCTCGAATCCGGCGTCATGGGCCGTGCCGCGGTGCCCTCGGGCGCCTCGACCGGCAGCCGCGAGGCCATCGAGCTGCGCGATGGAGACAAGGGCCGCTACGGCGGCAAAGGCGTCCTCAAGGCGGTGGAATTCGTCAACACCGAGATCTCCGAGGCGGTGGTCGGGCTGGATGCGACCGAGCAGACGTTCATCGATCGCACCCTGATCGATCTCGATGGCACCGACAACAAATCGCGCGTCGGCGCGAACGCGCTGCTCGCGGTCTCCATGGCGGCGGCGAAGGCTGCCGCCGAGGAATCCGGCCTGCCGCTCTACCGCTACTTCGGCGGCTCGGGCGCGATGAAGATGCCGGTGCCGATGATGAACGTCATCAACGGCGGCGCGCACGCCAACAACCGGCTCGACATGCAGGAAATGATGATCGTGCCGGTCGGCGCGCAGTCGTTCCGCGAAGCCTTGCGCTGCGGTGCGGAAGTTTTTCATTCTCTAAAACGATTGATAGATTCCAAAGGCATGTCGACGGCGGTGGGCGACGAGGGCGGCTTCGCGCCCGACCTGCCCACCCACGCGGCCGCGCTCGACCTGCTGGTGGAAGCGATCGGCAAGGCGGGGTACACCGCCGGCCAGGACGTGCTGCTCGCGCTCGACTGCGCCGCCTCCGAGTTCTACAGGGACGGCCGCTATGCGCTCGAGTCCGAGGGCAAGCAGTTCAGCGCGGCGGAGTTCGCCGATTACCTGAAGCAGCTGGCCGCGCGCTATCCGATCGTCTCGATCGAGGACGGCATGGCCGAAGGCGACTGGGAAGGCTGGAAGATCCTGACCAGCCAGCTCGGCCAGAAGATGCAGCTGGTGGGCGACGATCTTTTCGTCACCAACACGCGCCTGCTCAAGGAAGGCATCGGGCAAGGGGTCGCGAACGCCATCCTCATCAAGGTCAACCAGATCGGCACGCTGACCGAGACATTCGCCGCCATCGAGCTCGCCAAGCGCGCGGGCTACGGCACCGTGATCTCGCACCGCTCCGGCGAGACCGAGGACACGACCATCGCCGACATCGCGGTCGGCACCAACGCGCTGCAGATCAAGACCGGGTCGCTCTCGCGCTCCGATCGCATCGCCAAGTACAACCAGCTCCTGCGCATCGAGGAAGACGTGGGCGATTCGGTGAGCTACCCGGGGCGCGAGGCCTTCGCCCGGCTGAAATGAAAGCCCTGGCGATCGCGCTCGGCGCGCTGATCCTCCTGATCCAGTACCCGCTGTGGCTGGGCAAGGGAGGATGGCTGCGCGCCTGGGAGATCGATCGCCAGCTCTCGACCCAGAAGGCGAAGAACTCGCAGCTCGAAAGCCGCAATGCCGGCCTCGCCGCCGAAGTGCGCGACCTCAAGACCGGCACCGACGCCATAGAGGAGCGCGCGCGCTACGAGCTCGGCATGGTGCGCTCCGACGAGGTGTTCTACCAGTACGGCGAGGAACGGCCCAAGCCCGAAGCCGCGCACTAGGGCGCCGGCGGCCTTAGTCCGCCACGTCCGGCTCGAAGAAGAGCCACTGAATTTCCGGAAACTCGGCGCGCATCGCCGCCTCGCAGCGGTTGATCGCGTCGACCAGCTCGCCGGCGCTCTCGCCGCGCACCTTCGCCTTCACGGCGACCATCAGCGAAGTGCCGAGCTGCAGGGTGACGAGCTGGAAGAGATGCTCGACGCCGTCCTGGCGGCCGAGGAACTTGCGCATGCGGTCCTCGACCTGCGGATCGGCGCTCTGCCCGATGAGGAGCGCCTTGATCTCGATGCCCAGGCCGACGGCGACGACGATCAGCACCACGCCGATCGCCATCGAGCCGAGGGCGTCCCAGACCGGATTGCCCGTCGCCATGGCGGCGAGCACGGCGAGGAGCGCGAGCGCCAGGCCAAGCAGTGCGGCGAGGTCCTCGCCGAAGATCACCACCAGCTCGCTCTGCCGCGTCTCGCGGAACCAGCGCCAGAGATTGCGGCCGTTGCGCACCTTGTTCACTTCCTGCAGGCAGGCGCGCAGCGAAAGCGATTCGGCGACGAGGCCGAAGACCAGAATCCCGACCGCGAGCCACGGGTAGCTCAGCGCCTGCGGATCGGCCAGCTTGTGCCAGCCCTCGTAGAGCGAGAACAGGCCGCCGAGCGAGAACAGCACCAGCGCCACGATGAACGACCAGAAGAACACCGCCTTGCCCCAGCCGAGCGGATAGTCGGGCGAGGGCGGGCGCTTGGCTTGCTTCAGGCCCCACAGCAGCAGCCCCTGGTTGCCGCTGTCGGCGAAGGAGTGGATCGCCTCGGCCAGCATCGCGCTCGAGCCGGTGGCGACCGCGGCGCCGGTCTTGGCGGCCGCGATGGCGAGGTTCGCGCCGAGGGCGTAGAAGATGGTGCGTACGGAGTCGGCTTTCACACGCTTATACTATTTCAATGAGGCTGACCGCAGACCAGATCGAGCGCTTCGAGCGCGACGGCTACCTTTTCTTCCCTTCGCTTTTCTCCGCGGCGGAGATCAAGGTGCTCACCGACGAGGTGCCGGCCCTTTACGCGCAGCGGCGTCCGGAGAACGTGCGCGAGAAGACCGGCGACGTGGTGCGCACGAACTTCGCCGCGCACCTGTACAGCTATCCTT
>DATDCR010000341.1:0-2637 GCA_036524215.1 Burkholderiales bacterium | reverse complement strand
TGGCGCTCGGCGATCATCGCCCAGCGCCCGAGCAGGATGGCGGCTCTGACGGCGGTAATTAGTGCCCTGACCCCGAATTATTCTTTTGCCAGGTTGGCGAGCTTGGCCTGCTCGCCGTACGCCTTCAGCTCGGCGTGGAAGAACTTGGTGAACTCGGCCGGCGAGTCGGCGACCGGAAAGGCGCCGAGCTTCTGGAAGCGGTCGAGCACCGCCGGGTTCTCCTCGGCCTTCTTCACCTCGCGCCAGAGCTTGTCGACGATGTCGGCCGGCATGCCCGCCGGGCCGAAGAGCGCGAACCAGCCGCCGTCGTGCTTGTACGCCGGCAAGCCCGCCTCGGCCATGGTCGGAATGTCCGGGAACGCGGGATGGCGCTTGTCGCCGGTGAAGGCCAGCACGCGCACCTTGCCGCTCTTGAAGTGCGGCATCAGCGGCGGCGGCGAGGCGAGGATCGCCTGCACCTCGCCCTGCGCGAGCGCGGCCGTCGCCGGTCCGCCGCCCTTGTACGGGACATGCGTCATCTTGATGCCGGCCATGGTGTCGAACACTTCCATGGCGAGGTGCCAGGTGTTGCCGACGCCCGGCGTGCTGTAGGCGAGCTGCGTGCCCGGCTTCTTCGCATACTCGAGGAACTCCTGCATGCTCTTGGCCGGAACGGAGTTCGCCACCGCGAAGAGCAGGCCGCCGTTGCTCACCAGGTTGGTGATCGGCGTGAACGCGGTCGCCGTGTCGTACGGCATCGTCTTGTGGGCGTACGGGTTGATGACGATGCCCGACGAATAGACGAGCAGCGTATAGCCGTCCGGCGCCGCCTTCGCCACCATGTTCGCGCCCACCATGCCGTTGGCGCCCGGCTGGTTCTCGATCACGAACGCCTGGCCGAGCTGCTGCTGCAGCTGGCCCATGACGACGCGCGCGATGATGTCGGGCCCGCCGGTGGCGGCGGCGACGATCACGCGCACCGGCTTGCTCGGATAGTTCTGCGCCTGCGCCCAGGTGAGCGTCGCGGCCAGCATGAGAGGCAGCGCCGCTGCCCAGGTTCTGGTTTTCATGGGTGATTCCTCCTCCTCTAAAGGTAGGGCGCCGGAGTGCCCTTCGGAATGATGCCAGACGGATTGACCTTCTTGATGGACCAGTAGCCGATGACGTAATAGCGCGGCTTCACCGTCGCCGCGATGCCGGGCTGCGCATACAGGTCCTTCAGGTACCGGCTCAGGCTGGGATAGTCGGCGATGCGCTGGCGGTTGCAGCGAAAGAGCGGGAAATAGGCCACGTCGAAGCGCACCAGCGTCGGAAACAGGCGCCAGTCGGCTTCGGTCGGCTTCTCCCCGAGCAGGTACCTGGCGCGCGAAAGGCGGACCTCGAGCTCGTCCAGCGCGGCGAAAAGCGCGTCGTAGGCCGCGTCGTACGCTTCCTGCGTCTGCGCGAAGCCGCAGCGGTACACGCCGTTGTTGATGCGCGCATAGATGAAGTCGTTCAGGCGGTCGATCTCGCCGCGCAACGTCAGCGGGTAATAGTCGGTGTCGTCGCCCGCGATGCCCTTGAACTCGCTGTTCAGCATGCGGATGATCTCGGAGGACTCGTTGTTGACGATCCGCTTCGTCTTCTTGTCCCACAGCGTCGGCACCGTCACCTTGCCGGTGTAGCGCGGCGCCGCCGCGGCGTACGCCTGGTGCAGATAGTGGAAGCCGTTCACCTTGTCCGGCGTGCAGTCCGGGAAGCGGTGATTGGCTTCGAAGGTCCAGCCCTGCTCGCGCAGCCCCGGGATGGCGTACGCGACCGAGATCGCGGGCTCCAGCTTTTTCAATGCCAGATAAATCAGCACGCGATGCGCCCACGGGCAATTCCAGGCCACATACAGGTGATAGCGCCCCGCCTCGGCCTTGTAGCCGGAGGAGCCGTCGGCCGTGATGCGGTCGCGGAAGCGGCTGTCGATGCGCGCGAACTCGCCGCGCGCGCCGGTCTCCTGCGGCAGGTCTTCGTCCCGCCAGTGGCCTTCGATCAGGACGCCCAGACGAGCCGCTCCACCTGGGGCCAGGGATCGGGATGCAATTTCTCGAACGGCGCCTTGTCCTCGGGACGCATGCGCTCGAGGAGCTCCTTGCGCACCGACGGCCGCGCGCGTATGCGGTCGTACCACGCGTCCACCCGTGGCATGTGCTTCCAAAGATTACGAAGATGCAGTAAATCCAGGCGCAGGATGTAGGGAATCACCGCTGCGTCGGCGAGCGAGAAGGCCTCGCCGGCGAGCCAAGGCGTTCGCGCCAGCGCGTCGTCGATCATTTTCAGGAGCTTCTCGTGGTGGCCGAGCGCATCGCGCACGTATTTGGACTGCAGCCCATTCAGCGCGACATCGCGCTTGTATTCCGTGCGCTGCTTGAGCGGCGATTTGGCGAGGCGCGCCTCGATCTGCTCGCCGGTAAGGCCGGCGAACCAGGGCCGGAATGCCGTCGCAAACGTGAGGATGATGCACGAGTTGTGCACGTATTCGTCGACGAGCTTGTTGAACTGGCGCACC
This sequence comes from Burkholderiales bacterium, assembly GCA_036524215.1. GTDB lineage: Bacteria > Pseudomonadota > Gammaproteobacteria > Burkholderiales > SG8-39 > SCGC-AG-212-J23. The sequence goes on along the minus strand of DATDCR010000341.1, from coordinate 122 downwards.
GCCGCGCGCTGGTGGAGATCGCGCGGCATGAGCGGCGGATTCGGGAAAGCCTCATCGAGGTAGTAGAGGATCACCGACGACTCGATGACGGGCCTGCCATCGTGCACCAGCGTCGGCACGAC
>DATDCR010000340.1:0-3822 GCA_036524215.1 Burkholderiales bacterium | reverse complement strand
CCGCGCGGATTGTATTCGCATCCCACCCAGCCCGAATATCCGATGGCGTCGAGGTGGCGCAGCAGGAAATCGAAGTTGATCTCGCCGCTGCCGGGCTCGTGTCGATCCGGAACATCGGCGATCTGCACGTGGCCGATGCGCGGCAGCAGGCGATCGATCGTGCAGGCGAGGTCGCCTTCCATGATCTGCATGTGGAAGGCGTCGTATTGCAGGCGCGCATTGCCTTCGCCGACGGCGTTCAGCACGTCGATCGCCTGCTGGCTGCGGGTGAGAAAGAACCCGGGCACGCTGCGCGTGTTGATTGGCTCGATGAGCAAGTCGAGCCCGACCTCGGCCAGGCGCCGCGCCGCGTGGCGCAGGTTGGCGACGAAGACGTCGAAATGTCGTGCATCGGCGGGCGCGAGGCCGGCGATGCAGTTCAGCCGCGCGCAACCCACCGCCCTGGCATACACGATGGCGCGTTCGACGCCGTCGCGGAAGTCCTGCTCCCGCCCGGGCAGGCAGGCTATGCCGCGCTCGCCTTTGGCGAAGTCGCCGGCGGGAAGATTGTGCAGGACCACCTGAACGCCGCTCGCGCGAGCGCTCTCGGCGATCGCAGCAGGGTCTTCCGCGTAGGGAAACTGGTACTCCACGTAGCGAAACCCGGCGGCGCGCGCCGCCGCGAAGCGCTCGAGAAACGGACGCTCGGGAAAGAGCATCGAGAGGTTGGCGGCGAGCTTCGGCATGACGGCAGGATAGTCCCGGTGCTAGACTTTTTACGCGTTAACCCTACAAAGCAAAAGGAGTAAAGAAATGGGTGCGATCTTCCAATCTCTCGGCCGCACGATCACGGCCGGCGTCGTCCTTCTCATCGTTCTGCTGGTCATCGTCGCCGCGGCCGGCGCTTCGATTCCGGTTTCGTCGCACGCCTGGTGGCTATTCGCCATGCGCTGGCTGCACGTCATCGCCGGCGTGATGTGGATCGGGCTGCTGTGGTACTTCAACTTCGTGCAGACGCCGTCGATGCCGAAAATCCCGGACGAGCACAAGCCGGCGATTACCAAGGTCATCGCGCCGACTGCGCTGTTCTGGTTCCGCTGGGCGGCGATGGCGACCATCATCCTCGGCCTGATCCTCGCCTCGATGTTCGGCTACCTGCTGCCGGCGCTGACCTTCCAGAAGCCGTTCACCGGCATCGGCATCGGCATGTGGCTCGGCATCATCATGTGGTTCAACGTCTGGTTCCTGATCTGGCCGAACCAGAAGAAGGTGCTCGGCATCGTGCCGGCGGAAGCCGCCGACAAGGCGAAGGCCGGGCGCATCGCGGGCATGGCGTCACGCTTCAACACGATGTCGTCGATCCCGATGCTCTACTTCATGGTCGCCCACAGCCACGCGGGCGTGGTCTTCGGCAGCTAGGATTACTTGACGCCGGGAATGCCGCCGATGCGGCTTCCCGGCTTCACGCCGCGCGCGGCAAACCAGCCGCGGTTCATCTCCAGGGCGTAGCGTGCGGGACGCGTCGCGCAATGCGAGTCCTCGGTCTGCGGCGCCATGTCGGCGATGTTGATGATGGCCCCGCGCTCGTCAATGAAGGCGACGGAAAGCGGCAGCAGCGTGTTCTTCATCCACATGCAATGCGTCGCGTCCTCGTCGAAGACGAACAGCATGCCGGCGTTCGGCGCCATCGCCTCGCGGAACATCAGGCCGCGCATGCGGGTGTTGAAGTCGGCCGCGACTTCCGCGCGGATGAGGTACATGCCGGCATTGAGCTGTACGACCGGCTGCGCGAATGCGGGCGCAGCGGCAAGCAGGATGGCGACGAAGAAGGCGCGCATAAATGAAAAAGGCAGGGCAATGCTGCCCTGCCTTCCGATCGTGATGCGGGTTACTTGTCCGCCTTCTTGTCGGCCTTCTTGCTGGCCTTCTTCTCGGCTTTCTTGGCCGGCTTCTTGTCGCCGGCTTTCTTTTCCATCTTGTCGCCCTTCTTGTCCATCGCACCGGTGTGCGAGGCGGCGATAGCGGAAACGCTCACGGCCGCGAAAGCAGCGGCAACAATCATCGAAATCAGCTTGGTCATCCCCTTCTCCTCTTATATAGGTGGGTTGTGTTGAAAACGGGCGGACGAAAATCCGGCCCAACGCCCATTAACGCGGACGCGGACAGCCGGTTGACCGGGGCGTTGAAATCGTCCATAAGCCATTGTTTCGACAAATGAACGTCGCCCTCTTCCCCGCCGCCGGCCTGCTGTTTGTGGCGACTGCCGCCCTGGCGTTGCCGCATATCCCGCGCGACGACGCGGCGGTGGTGGAACAGCTCCCGGGGCGCCGCGATGCACCCGCGCAGGGCGAGCTGCGCCGGCTGCGCGCCGCATTGGCCGAGCAGCCCGGCGACCCGCAGCGCGCCGCCGCGCTCGGCAAGCGCTATTTCGAGCTGGCCAACGCCGAAGGCGACCCGCGATACATCGGCTACGCCGAAGCCGCGCTGCGTCCGTGGCAAACGGACGATGCGCCCGCGGAGGTGCTGTACGTGCGCGGCCTGCTTCTGCAATACCGGCACGATTTCGACGCGGCGCTGACAAGGTTCGCCGCTGCGCTGCGCCAAGACCCGCAGCACTACGGCGCGCGTGCCTGGCGCGCCGCCATCTTCATGGTGCGCGCGGACTATGCCGCGGCGGCACGCGAATGCGCCGCCTTGCCGGTCGATCGCGATGACATCCATGCCATCGGTTGCGCGTCGTACATCGAGGCGACGACCGGCAAGCTGCGGCCGGCATACGAGCGGCTGTCACGCGCGTTGCGCGAGAACGTTGACACGGCGCCGCAGGCGCGTCTGTGGCTCCTCACGCGGCTCGCCGAGATGGCCTGGCGCCTGGACGACAAGGCGGCGGCGGAGCGGTGGTTTCGTCAAGCGCTCGCGCTCGGCGTCGACGACAACTTCCTCCTCGCCGACTATGCCGATTTTCTGCTCGAAGAAGGCCGCGCGAAGGAGGTCGTCCCGCTTCTCAGGGACTGGACGCGCTCGGACACGCTGCTCCTTCGCCTGGCCATGGCGGAAAAGCGGCTCGGCATGCGCGAGGCGCAGGGACACATCCAGGCGCTGGGCGAGCGCTTCGCCGCGGCGGCATTGCGCGGCGAGCGCCTCCACATGGGCGAAGAAGCGCGCTTCCTGCTCGATCTGAAGGGCGATGCGAAGGGCGCGCTGCGGGTCGGGCTCGAGAATTGGAAGGAGCAGCGCGAGCCGCGCGATGCGCTCGTCGTGCTGGAGGCAGCCGTGGCCGCGAGAGCGCCAGCCGCAGCCGCGCCGGTGCTGGAATGGCTGCACGACAGCCGTTTCGAAAGCCCGCGCCTGCGGCGGGTTGCGCAGGCGCTGAGATGAAGGCGCTGCTGGCACTCGTTTTATTCGCCGCCGGCCTTGCGCATGCGCACAAGCCGAGCGACAGCTATCTCTCGCTCGAGGCCGACGGCAGCACGCTGCGCGGGCAATGGGACATCGCGCTGCGCGACCTCGAATACGCCATCGGCCTCGACGCCGACGGCGACGGGCGCATCACCTGGGGGGAAGTGAAAGCGCGGCACGGCGACATCGATTCCTACGCCTTGTCGCGGCTCGCGCTGAAGGCCGACGGCGAGCCTTGCCGCCTCTCCCCGACCGAGCATCTCATCGACGACCACACGGATGGCGCCTACACGGTGCTGCGCTTCCGTGCCGATTGTGGCGGCGTGCCGCACAAGACGATCGACGTTCGCTACAGCCTGTTCTTCGACCTCGATCCGACGCACCGCGGCCTGCTGCGCATCAACATCGGCGGCGAATCCAAGACGGCGGTGCTGTCGCCAGCCC
>DATDCR010000339.1:0-18989 GCA_036524215.1 Burkholderiales bacterium | reverse complement strand
AGGCGGCGCGCACGAGTTCGTGCCGCGCCAGGCGCGGCGGCAGCCCTACCCGGCAGGGGTTCCAGAAACCCTGCTCGGGCCAATAGCGCCAGGCCGCAAGCGCAGAGGCGCCGGCGAACGCGGCGCCGCCCAGCAGAAAGGTGCGTCGTTTCAGGAGCGAATCAGGCGGGCAATCGCAGGCTGGCCGTCTTAGGCCGGCCAGTTCTTGATGTAGCCCTTGAGCATCTTGTTCTCGAAGTCCTGCTCTTCGAGCACCGCCTTGGCCACGTCGCGGAAAGAAATCACGCCGAGCAGCTTGCCGTCCTGCATCACCGGCAGGTAGCGCGCGCTGCTTTCGAGCATCGTGCGGCGCAGGTCATTCACTTCCATCTCGGGGCCGGCGGTCACCGGATCCTTGACCATGATGTCGGCGACGCGCACTTCGCCGAGCGACCCGGAGCGCTGCGCGATCGCGCGCAGCAGCTCGTGGAAGGTGAGCATGCCCACCATGCGGCCTTGGTCCATCACGACGAGCGAGCCGAGATTCTCCTTCGCCATCGTCGCCACCGCATCGGCCGCGCGTCCCGAGGGCTCGATGCTGAGAAGGCGCTTGCCCTTCACCCGCAGGATCTCTTTGACTTGCATGGTGGACCTCCTCCGAGGAACAAGAATACTCTCTTCGACTATGCCTAAAAAGATACAAAAAGTCGCGCTCGTCACCGGCGGCGCGCGTGGCATCGGCAAAGGCACCGCCATGCTGCTCGCCGCGCGCGGCTACCGCGTGGTGTCGGCCGACCGCGACGCCGCCGCAGGCGCGGCGCTCGATCTGCCCGGCGTCGCCTTCATGCGCTGCGACGTGTCGCGCGAAGCGTCGGTGCGCTCCTGCGTGCGGGCGGTGGTGAAGCGCTTCGGCCGGCTCGATGCGCTCGTCAACAATGCCGGCATCGCTTCGCCGGACACCGGGCCGCTCGAGAAGCTGCGGCTGGCGCAATGGAATCGCCGCATCGCCACCAACCTGACGGGCGTATTCCTCATGACGAAGCATGCTGCGCCGCACTTGCGGCGCTCGCGCGGCGCGGTGGTCAACATCGCGTCCACGCGCGCGCTGCAGTCGGAGCCGCAAACCGAAGCCTACGCGGCGAGCAAAGGTGGCGTCGTCGCGCTGACGCATGCGATGGCCCTCAGCCTCGGGCCCGAAGTGCGGGTCAACTGCGTCAGCCCTGGCTGGATCGACACCAGGGAATCGAAGCTCTCGCGCGCCGATCATGCGCAGCATCCGGTCGGTCGCGTCGGGCGCGCCGAGGATGTCGCGGAGCTGGTGGCGTTCCTCCTTTCGGACGCCGCCGGCTTCGCCACCGGACAGAACTACGTCCTCGACGGCGGCATGACGAAGAAGATGATCTACGTCTAGGAATTCGGGGACAGAGCCCTAATTCCAGCGACGCATAGCTTACGGAATTAGGGCTCTGTCCCCGAATTCCGTCCCCGAATTCCTATTTTCTTCCGCCCTCGATGCGAGGCGGCGTCCAGGCGGCCGGCAGCGGCCCCGGGGTGCGCAGCACGCGCAGCATGCGCAGCGCGCCTTCCTTGCGTCCCTCGCCGCTGCGGTAGTAGCCGGGCACGAGGACCGTTTCGTAGAACCCCATCGCCCGGTAAAAGCGCCGCCCGGCTTCGTTGCCCGCGCGCAACTCGAGGTGAATGCTGGCGATGCCGGCGATGCGCGCCGACTCGAGCAGCCAGGCGAGCATGCGCTGGCCGATACCGGTGCGCCGATGTGAAGGCCGCACGGCGAGCAGCACGAGGTGCGCCCGCTCGTCGCCGAACTCCATGATGGCGAAGCCGTTGATGGCGCCGCGCGGTGTGGAGGATTTGGCATCGCACGCGACGAGGGCGGTGGTTTCGCGGTCGCGGATGGCCCGCATCACGCGCGCTGCGTCATATTTCCAGCCGAGCCCCGTCTCGATCAAGTCGCGCGACATTTGCGCAATGGCTTGCGCGTCGCGCGGCTCGGCAAGGCGGATGGCGATGGCCCGTTGCGTCATGGAAGCATTGTGCCACGATCCGTCATAAACTTGGCCTCGGGGAGGAGCAAAAATGGCGGCCATCAACCAGGCGCTCGGCGAGCAATTGCTGCCCGACATCGCCGACGAGGCGACGAGCGGGTCGGCAGCGGCGGCAGCAAAGAAACTCGAGCAATCGGACGGCGCGGCGATCAGCCTCGCGCTTGCGCGGCTGCGGCCGGCATTCGCGCAGGACGTGCTCGAAGCGCTGCCAAAACGCGCGCGCGAGCGCGCCCTCGAGGCGGCGAGTCCCGAGCTGTCGCGCCAATGGCGCCGCAACGCGACGTACGAAAGCGAATCGATCGGCCGCATGATGGAGCCGGTGGTCGCCGCGTATGCGCCGGAACAAAGCGTCGGCGACACGATCGAGCGGCTGCGCGAGCTCGTCAAGACGACGTTCATCACCTATGTCTACGTCGTCGATGCGAACGAGCGCCTGCTCGGCATCGTGACGATGCGCGATCTCCTGTTCAGCGAGCACTCGAGCCAGCTGCGCAACATCATGCTGCGCGATCCGTTCGCGCTGCAGGCGGGCATGCGCATGATGGACGCGATGAAGCTGGTGCTCGATCGCCACTATCCGATCTATCCGGTGGTCGACGACGACAAGCGCCTCGTCGGCCTGGTGCGCGGTCAGAGCATGTTCGAGGCGCAGGCGATCGAGATCTCGATGCAGGCCGGCAGCATGGTCGGCCTGGAGAGGGAAGAGCGGCTCGGCACGCCGGTGCTGCGCAGCCTGAAGATGCGCCACCCGTGGCTGCAGATCAACCTGCTGACCGCGTTCCTCGCGGCGGCGGTCGTCGGCTTCTTCCAGGAGACGATCGACCGCCTGGTCATCCTCGCGCTCTTCCTGCCGGTGCTCGCCGGCCAGTCGGGCAATACCGGCTGCCAGGCGCTCGCCGTCACGCTGCGCGGCATGACGCTGGGCGAGATGAAGAAGGGCCAGGCTCGCCCCCTGGTCAGCAAGGAGACGTGGCTCGGCATGGCGAACGGCGCCGGGGTCGGCCTGATGGCGGCGCTCGGCATGTACATCACCGCCGTCGGTCAGCACCAGCCGCAGCCGTTCACGCTCGCTTTCGTGGTGTTCGCGGCGATGGTGTTCTCCTGCATCGCGAGCGGGCTTTCCGGCGTGCTGGTGCCGGTCACGCTGAAGAAGTTCGGCTTCGACCCGGCCACTGCGTCCTCCATCTTCCTCACCACGGCCACCGACTGCGTAAGCATGGGGACGCTGCTCCTGCTCGCGACGATCCTGGTGCGCTGAATTAGTGCCCTGACCCCGAATCAGGGAACGATCGCGAGTCCGATGCGGAACTGCGAGTTGCGCCGCACGTTGTAGTCGAGGATGCTCTCGCCGAAGCCGTTGAAGAACTGAAGGTGCAGGTAGCCGCTGAGCGGCCCGACCCGGATGTCGCGCGTGCGGCGCGACATGTCGAGGAGCAGGCTGCCCTTCCCCGCCGTGCCGACGCGCGCCACCGCCGTCGTGATCCACTGCCCGCCGACGTCGTGGCGCAGCCGCCAGTCGACATAGCCGCGGTAAAGCGGAATGTCGCCGTTTTCGCCCTTCGACACATAGGTGTAGAACTTCGGCGTGAATTCGATCAGGCCGCCGCGGCCGGCGCTCCAGCGCCACTCGGGACGCAGATAGAGGAGGTTCACGGAGCGCGACGGGTCGCCGCCCTGCCCGTTCGATTCGTGCTCGAAGCCCATGCGCACCGCATCGATCCACGTGCGCGCGTCCGAGCGCTCCCATTTCCAGAAGAACGACGGCCGGTAGCTCGTATCGCGGAACGGCTTGGACTCCGACGACAGATCCCACAGCGATGTCTGCGTGTAGCTGAAATAGAAGCCCACCAGCCAGGGGCGCGAGGCGCCGAAGCCGCTCGACGGATCGAACAGCCGGTACTTGAACGAGAGCTGGAAGCGGGCGTTCCAGCCGTCGCGCGCGCCGAGGGCGAAGTAAACCGGCTCTTCCGCCGTGAGCGGCGGCTCCTCGAGCGCGCGTTCGCTGCCGGTCAGGCGCTGCATGGCGTCGCTGCGTCCGATGACGAGCGCGATTTCGTTGGAGCTCGCGTCGGCGAGCGCAAGCGTCGCCGGCCCGCCGATGCGCGGCGGCATGACGCCGGCATAGCGTCGCCGCGCACCTTCGGCGTAGCCCTCGGCGGCTGCGCGGATGGTGATCTCCGTAGCGTCGAGCTTCACGCGCAGGGCGATCTCGTCGGGCAGCTCTTCCTCCGCCGGCGCGACGACGATGACTTCGAAGCGCTGCCCGGCGACGACCAGCTGGGGTGCGACGAGCAGCCAGTCGGGCTCCGCGCTCCATGCGGTCAGCGGCAGGAGAGCCATCAGCAGAAGCAGCCTCATCCGGCGCTCCAGTCCTGCGCATGGGAGAAACGCTCGACGAGGAACTCGACGAAGCGGCGCACCTTCGCCGACAGATGCTTGCGGCTCGGATAGAGCGCGTAGATCGGCGAGCGGCGCGGCTCGTAGTCCTGCAGGAGCGGCACCAGGCGTCCCGCGCGCACTTCGGGTCCGACGATGAAGGCGGGCTCGAAGACGATGCCGCCGCCGCGCGCCGCGACCTCGGCGAGCAGGTCGCCATTGTTCGAATGCACCGTGCCTGCAATGCGCACCGATTGCTCCGCCCCGGAGCGGTCGCGGAAGGACCAGACGTTGCGCGGGCTCACGTACTCGTAGGTCAGGCAGTTGTGCTGCGAGAGCTCTTGCGGCGTCTTCGGCACGCCGTGCTTCTTGAGATAGTCCTTTGACGCGCACACCACGAGGCGCGTTTCGCCGAGCTTGCGCGCGACGAGGTTGTCCGCGCCGGGTGCCCCGATGCGCACGGCGAGATCGAAGCCTTCCTCGACCAGGTCGACGACGCGGTCGGAGAGCGAGACGTCGAAGCGCACCTCGGCGTGCAGGGCGAGGAATTCGGCGATGGCGGGCGCGACGTGGCGCACGCCGAAGTTGACCGAGGTGGTCAGCCGGATGGTGCCGCGCGGGACGACGGCCGCGCTCGAGGCTTCCTGCTCGGCTTCCTCGAGATCGCTCAGCAGCTGGACCACGCGCTCATAGAAGGCACGGCCGCTTTCGGTCAGGCTCACTCGCCGCGTGGTGCGGTTGAGGAGCCTCGTCTGCAGGTGGGCTTCCAGCTCGGCGACGTGCCGCGAGGCGGCGGAGGTGGAGAGGGCGAGCCGCTCGGCCGCCTTCGCGAAGCTCCCGGATTCAACGACTTGCGCGAAGACTTGGTACGCGGAGAGGCGGTCCACGACGCGATACTATGCCGAAATGCGGAACAATGAATTGCTTCGCGCCATCTTTATCCCCATGTGCGGGCTAAGCAAACTGAGCGCTCCTAAACTACTCAATTGAAGGGGATCGCAGATGGAACGCAACGAACAATATGGGGCGCTGGTCCTCCGGCTCGCCCTCGGCACGATGTTCCTCACGCATGGAGCGCTCAAGATCTTCGTCTTCACCATTCCCGGCACGGTGAAGTACTTTGCTTCGCTCGGGCTGCCGGCGCCGCTTGCGTACTTCACGATCTTCGCCGAGCTCATCGGCGGCGCGCTCATCCTGCTCGGCTTGCACGGACGCTGGATCTCCGCCGCGCTGATTCCGCTGCTTCTCGGCGCCACGTGGGCACATGCCGGCAACGGCTGGGTGTTCAGCGCGCCGAACGGCGGCTGGGAATATCCGGCGTTCCTCGCGGTGGCGGCCTTTGCCCACGCGCTGATCGGTGACGGCGCCTACGCCCTTGCAAACCTCGGCCGCGCACACAAATTGCGGCAAGAGGCCTACGCATGAGTAAGAAACTGCTTACCGCGGCGGCGCTGGCTACCCTCGCTGCCGCGGCATTCGGTGCCGTGCACGTCACGCAGGACGGGCGGGTCGTCTGCATCCCGCCCGCGGTCATCCAGGCTCTGTCCTAACCTAAGAGGAGAACAAGCATGAAGCTCTATTACGCCCCTGGCGCCTGCTCGCTTTCGCCGCACATCGTCGCGCGCGAAGCGGGCTTGCCCGTCGAGATCAAGAAGGTCGACAACAAGAACAAGACCATCGAGGGCGGCGGCGACTACTGGAAGGTGAATCCGCGCGGCTACGTGCCGGCGCTCGAGCTCGACAACGGCGAGATCCTGACCGAAGGCCCGGCGATCGTGCAATACCTCGCCGACCAGAAGCCCGAATCGGGCCTCGCGCCGAAAGCGGGCACGATGGAGCGCTATCGCGTGCAGGAGTGGCTGAACTTCATCACCTCCGAGATCCACAAGCAGTACACGCCGCTCTTCAAGCCGAACACGCCGGACGATTACAAGCCGATTGCGAAGCAGAACATCGAGAACCGCTTCAACTGGCTCGACCAGCAGCTCGCCGGCAAGGACTACCTGATGGGCAGGCAGTTCACCGTGGCCGATGCGTACCTCTTCGTCGTGCTCAACTGGGCCAAGGTGAAGGACATCGACCTCGCCAGGTGGCCGAACCTCGCGGCGTTCCAGAAGCGCGTCGCCGCCCGGCCGAAGGTCAAGGAAGCGATGCAGGCCGAAGGCCTCATCCCGAAGACGGAACAGGCGCCCGCGCGCTGAGTCTCATCCAGATGGTCCCGCTGCCGAGCGTGTTCCTCTCCCACGGCTCGCCGATGCACGCCCTCGAGGCAGGCCCGGCGGGTCTGGCATGGGCGGCGCTCGGCAAGCGGCTGGGCAAGCCGAAGGCGATCCTCATCGCCTCGGCGCACTGGGAGACGAACGTGCCGATGGTGACGGGCGCCTCGCATCCGGAAACCATTCACGACTTCTCCGGCTTCCCGGAGCCGCTCTACAAGCTGCGCTACACCGCGCCCGGCGCGCCAGGGGTCGCGCAGCGGGTTGTATCCCTCCTGAGGAATTCCGAAATGACCGCGGCCATCGATGGCTGCCGCGGCTTGGACCACGGCGCATGGGCGCCGCTGCTCTACATGTATCCCGACGCCGACGTGCCGGTGGTGCAGCTCTCGCTCCAGCCCGGGCTCGGCACGCGTCATCACCTGCGGCTCGGGCGCGCGCTGCGCGCGATCCAGGAAGAGAACGTGCTCGTCATCGGCTCGGGCCACATGACGCACAACCTGCGCGACTGGATGCGCGGCGAGGGGACGCCGCAACCCTACGCGGAAGAATTCGCCGACTGGGTGAAAAGCAAGCTCGAGCAGCGCGACCACGAGTCGCTCGCCGATTACCGCGCCAAGGCGCCGCAGGGCGCGCGCGCGCACCCGACGGACGAGCATTTCCTTCCGCTTTTCTTCGCCGTCGGCGCGGCGAAGGACGACTACACGGCCGAGCGCGTCTTCAGCGCCGTCGACGGCGGCGTGCTGTCGATGGACGCGTACGTCTTCAACTAGGCATTTGCTAATGAAGATTTGCTAATGAATTTTGGTTCGTTGACGCCTGCTGCACTGCGCCGCAGTCTTGCCGCATCAAGGGGACTCGACTATGAGCGCAGCAGGCGCAAACGTTCTGGAACAACCGCGCGGCCTCGTCGCCAGCGCGTCCTGGCGCACGGAAGACTGGGTCGCGGTCTGGATCGGTTTCGTCGTCATCCTCGCCGTGCTGGCGGCCTTCGGCTGGCAGGCGATCGATCTCGGCAAGGTCACGTCCAGCTATCGCTGGACCACTGACGCGCAGCTCCGCGCGTCGACGCCGGGATGGATTGCCAAGCTGGATGGCATTGCGAGCGAAGCGCAGCGCAAAGGCCAGGCCGACGTCGTCGGCCTTAGCACGGCGCTCAAGCAGGCGCTGGAAACGAACGACCGCAAGGCCATCGAAGCCGCCGCCGGCAAGATGGCGAAGCTCGGCGGCCGCACGCTGCCCGGCGCGCTCGCGGGAGAAATCCGCGCTCACGCGGCGGCCGACGCAGGCGCTCGCGTCTTCACCGCGGATAACCTCGGCCGCGTGCTTTACGTCGGCGCGGGGGTCTTGCTCCTCGCCGCCATCGGCATGGCTTTGCTCGGCGCACGGGTCCTGCCCTTCGTGATCGGCCTGCCGGCCGTCATCGGCCTCGCCTGGCTTTCCCGCTTCCTCGCCGGCAACGCGGTGTTCGTGGACTACGGCATCGAGTACGTGATCATCGGCCTGGGCATCGGGCTTCTCATCAGCAATACCGTTGGCACGCCGCAGTGGCTCAAGCCGGCGGTGCAGACCGAGTTCTTCATCAAGACCGGCCTCGTGATCCTCGGCGCCGGCCTGCTCTTCAACGAGATCGTGCAGGCCGGCGCGCTCGGCATCGTGCAGGCGGTGCTGGTGATCTTCGTCGTCTGGTATGCCTGCCTGTGGCTCGCGCGCAAGCTCCGCGTGGACGACGAGTTCGGCGCCATGCTCGCCACCGCGGTATCGATCTGCGGCGTCTCGGCCGCCATCGCCGCCTGCGGCGCGATCCAGGGCGACAAGAAGAAGCTGTCCTATGTCACCTCGCTCGTCCTCATCGTCGCGGTGCCGATGATGATCTTCATGCCCTGGGTCGCCAAGGCGACCGGCATGGACGACCTCGTCGCCGGCGCCTGGCTCGGCGGCACGCTCGACACCAGCGCCTCGGTGGTCGCCGCCGGCGCGCTGATCAGCGAGGCCGCCATGAAGACCGGCATCATCGTGAAGTTCTCGCAGAACGCGCTGATCGGCGTCGCCGCCTTCATGCTCGCCATCTGGTGGACGCTGAAGGCCGGCAGGGAAACCGGCCAGCGCCCGAGCGCCGCGGTGATCTGGCAGCGCTTCCCGAAGTTCGTCATCGGCTTCGTCGCGGCGTCGGTCGTCTTCTCGTTCTTCCTGCCCACCGAGGTGGTGAGCGCTACCAAGGGCGCGCTCGGCGAGCTGCGGCTCTGGTGGTTCGCCATGGCGTTCGTCTGCATCGGCCTCGAGACGCGCTTCCTCGAAGTCGCCACGCGCGACCAGGGACGCCCCGCGCTCGCTTTCGTCGGCGCGCAGACCCTCAACGTCTTCTGGACGCTGCTCCTCGCCTGGCTGCTTTTCGGCGGCGTGCTGTTCGCGCAGCCGGTGATCAAGTAGTCGTCTGCGATACCCAGCTCGGATTCCACGCCACCTCCCAGAGATGCCCGTCGGGGTCCTGGAAGTAGCCGGCGTAGCCGCCATAGAAGGTGTCTTGCGCCTGCTTCACGATCACGGCGCCGGCCGTGCGCGCCTGCGCCATCACGGCGTCGACTTCCGCCTTCGACGAAACGTTATGGGCGAGGGTGAACTCGGTTGAGCTGCGGCCGCCGAGCGGCAGTCCCGTATCGTGCGCAAGGCTCGTGCGCGGCCAGAGCGCGAGCTTCAGGCCCGCCTCGAGCTGGAAGAAAGCCACCGCACCGTGCTCGAATTCGGTCCCGATGATGCCGTCGGTCTTCAAGCCGAGCCCGTCGCGGTAGAAGCCGACCGCTCGCGCGAGATCGTCGACCCCCAGCGTAATGAGCGTGATGCGCGGCTTCATCGGGGTCAGCCACCGAGCGCGCGGAAGAGATCGGCGATGGCCGCGCGGTGGGCGCGCAGCGCGTCGATCTGAGCGATGCGAGCGGCGAGCAGGCCGCGCTCCGCGTCGATGACATCGAGCTGGCTGGCGACGCCGTTCTCGTAGCGCAGGCGCGCGAGCCGCAGGGTCTGCCGGAGCGCTTCTTCGCGCGCGCTTTCCGCCTCGAAGCTTTCGCGGGAGCGGGCCTGGTTGATGAGCGCGGTGCGCACCTCGCCGAAGGCGCTGCGGATGGCCTGCTGGTATTGCGCGAGCACGGCGCGCTCGCGCGCCTGGGCGGCGTCGCTTTGCGCCTGCAGCCGCCCGCCGGAGAAGATCGGCTGCGTGATGCCGGCGGCGAGGTTCCACACCGTCGCCGGACCGCTGAACAGGTCGGACAGCGCGCGGCTCTCGCTGCCGAGCGCGCCGGTGAGGTTGATCGAAGGGAACATCTGCGAGCGCGCGAGCGCGACGCGCGCGTTCGCCGCCGCCAGCTCGCGCTCCGCGGCGACGAGGTCGGGACGCTTCAGCAGCAGCTCGGAAGGCATGCCGGAAGGCAGCACCGGCGCGCTCAGCTTGTCGTCCATCGGCGCGAGCTTGAAGCTCGCTTCCATCACCTCGCGCGGCGAGCGGCCGAGCAGCACGGAGAGCGCGGCTTCCTCGCGCTCGCGCGCGCTTTCGAGCGGCGGCAGCTGCGCGCGCACCACGGCCGCTTCGGCTTCGAGCTGGCGCAGCTCGAATTCGGAGATCACGCCGCCCTTGAAGCGCTTCTGCTGCAGCTCGAGCGCCTGGGCGCGCAGCTCCAGCGTCTGGCGCGTCAGCGCGACCTGCTGGTCGAAGGAGCGCAGCGCGTAGTACGACTTCGCCACCTGCGCGGCGAGCGCAAGCCGTACCGCTTCGCGCGACGCTTCGCTCGCCGCGAGCTCGGCGCGCGCCGCCGCCGCCCCGGAGCGCAGGCGGCCGAAGAGATCGACTTCATAGGACAGGTTGAGGCCGGCGCGGTATTGCGAATACTGCCGCGGGATGCCGGGGAAGGAGGTGGCGTTCCTTTGCGAGATCCGCTGGCGCGCCGCGCTCGCCTGCGCATCCACGCGCGGGAAGAAGAAGGACTCCTGCTCGGCAAGGAGCGCGCGCGCTTCGTCGACGCGCGCGGCCGCGACCACCAGGTCGGCGTTGCCGGCCAGCGCCTCCTGCACCAGCGAATCGAGCGCGGCGTCGTCGTACACGCGCCACCAGCGGCCGTCCTCGACGAAGCGAGGCGCGGTTTCCTTCCACGCCGCCGGCAGCTCGACCGCGGGCCGCTCGTAGCGAGGCTGTACCGAACAGGCGGAAAGGAGCACCAGGCCCACCAAGGCCGACTTATTCATGTTTCATTCCGCGCGCGGCGCATGGTGCGGGTGCTGGACGTGCGCATGGCTGACGCCGCGCGAGCGCTCGACCTCGTCGCGGATCTCGGCCGTGCTGCGCGGCTCGCGCAGCCGCCGCGTGGCGAGCAGCTTGAAGAACATCGGCACGAAGAAGATGGCGAGGAAGGTGGCGGCCATCATCCCGCCCATCACGCCCGTGCCGACTGAGCGGCGCGCGCCGGCGCCGGCGCCGGTCGAGATCGCGAGCGGCAGCACGCCGAGGATGAACGCGAGCGAGGTCATCAGGATCGGGCGGAAGCGCAGCCGCGCCGCCTCGAGCGCGGCCGCGGCCGGCGAAAGGCCCTCGCGCTCCTTCAGCTCCGCGAACTGCACGATCAGGATCGCGTTCTTCGCCGCCAGGCCGAGCAGCGTGACGAGGCCGATCTGGAAGTAGACGTCGTTCGTGTAATGGCGCAGCCAGACCGCGGCGAGCGCGCCGAAGGTGCCGAAGGGCAGCGCCAGCAGCACCGAGAGCGGCAGCGACCAGCGCTCGTACTGCGCGGCGAGGATCAGGAACACCATGATCACGGCGAGGCCGAGCGCGATCGCCGAGGTGCCGCCGCTCTTCTTCTCCTGGTACGAGGCGCCGCCCCAGTCGTAGCTGAAGTCGGGCGGCAGCACTTCCGCCGCCAGGCGCTCGGCCGCCTCGATCGCCTGGCCCGAGGAGACGCCAGGCGCGGCCTGCCCGAAGAGCTTCACCGCGGGCAGGTTGTTGAAGCGCGCGAGCGAGTCCGGGCCGGCGGCGTAGCGCACGTTGGCGAGCGAGCGCAGCGGGATCATCTCCCCCTTCTCGGAGCGCACGAAGATGTCGCCGACGTCCGTGGGGCTGTTGCGGAACTGCGGCTCGGCCGACATCAGCACCTGCCAGGTGCGGCCGTACTTGTTGAAGTCGTTGACGTAGTAGTTGCCGAGCGTGGCGGCGAGCGCGCCGTAAAGCTCCTGCAGCGGCACGCCGAGCGCCTTGGCCTTCTCGCGATCGACGTCGACGTAAAGCTGCGGCGTCGCCGGGCGCCACAGGGTCTGCACGAAGGCGAAGGTGCGGTCCTGCGCCGCGCGCTGCATGTACTGCCCCATCACCTGGGCGAGGCGCTGCGCCCCGCCCTCGCCCCGGTTCTGCAGGTAGAGCTCGAAGCCGCCGGCGCTGCCCAGGCCGAAGATCGGCGGCGGCCCGAAGGCGAGCACCAGGCCCTCCTTGATGCCGGCGGTCTTCATGAAGAGCTCGCCGACGAGCTGCTTGGTCTCGACCTTCCTCTCGTCCCACGGCACCTGCCCGACAAAGATGGTGGCGGCGTTGTTGCGGAAATAGCCGCCGAGGAAATCGAAGCCGGTGAACGCCACGGCGTTCTCGTTGGCGGGATTGGACTTGATCGCCTCGACCACGCGCTTCACCACCGCGTCGGTGCGCTCGAGCGTGGCGCCGTCGGGCAGGATCACCGCGGCGATGTAGAAGCCCTGGTCCTCGTCCGGCACCAGGCTTCCCGGCGTGATGCGCCACAGGAAGGCGGCGAGCGCCACCATGCCGGCGAAGAGCGCCACGCCGATGCCGGCGCGCCGGATCATCCAGCCGACGCCGTCGGTGTAATGCCGGGTGGTCTGCAGGAAGCCGCGGTTGAAGAGCTGGAACAGCCGCCCGGGTATCTTGTGCTCGCGCTTCAGGATCAGCACGCAAAGCGACGGCGTGAGCGTGAGCGCGACGATGCCGGAGATCACCACCGCGATGGCGATGGTGACGGCGAACTGGCGGTAGAGCTCGCCGGCGAGGCCGCCGAGGAAGGCGATCGGCACGAACACCGAGCACAGCACGAGCACGATCGCGATCACCGGCCCCGCCACCTCGCGCATCGCCTTGATCGCGGCGTCGCGCGCCGGCAGATGCTCCTCGTGCATGATGCGCTCGATGTTCTCGAGCACCACGATGGCGTCGTCGACCACGATGCCGATGGCGAGCACCATGCCGAAAAGCGTGAGCGTGTTGATGGTGTAGCCGAGCAGGAACAGCCCGGCGAAGGTGCCGATCAGGGAGACCGGCACGGCGGCGATCGGGATCAGCGTCGCGCGCCAGTTCTGCAGGAAGATGAACACCACCAGCACGACGAGCAGCATCGCCTCGCCGAGCGTGAAGAGCACCTCGCGGATCGACACGCGCACGAACTTGGTGGTGTCGTAGGGCACGGCGTATTCGAGGCCCGGCGGGAAGCGCGGCTTGATCTCGTCCACCGTCTTCTGCACGTCCTCGGCCACCTTGAGCGCGTTGGCGCCGGGCAGGAGGAAGACCCCGATCAGGGTGGTCTCCTGGCCGTTCAGCCGCCCGATGAACTCGTAGTCCTTGGCGGCGAGCTCGACGCGCGCCACGTCCTTCAGCCGCAGGGTCGAGCCGTCCGCATTGGCGCGCACGATGATGTTCTCGAACTCGCGCACGTCGGCGAGCCGGCCTTTGGTGGCGATCGTGTAGACCAGCTCCTGCGACCCGGGGCTCGGCGACTGGCCGATCTTGCCCGCGGCGAACTGCGCGTTCTGCTCGTTGACCGCGCGGATCAGGTCGTTCGGCGTGAGGCGCAGCTGCGTCAGGCGATCGGGCCGCACCCAGATGCGCATCGCGTAGTCCTTCGCGCCCCAGATCTGCACGTTGGTCGTCCCCGGCACGCGCTTGAGCGCATCGAGCACGTTGAGCGTCACGTAATTGCTGATGGTCAGCGTGTCGTAGCGCTTGTCCGGCGAGTAGAACGCGAGCACCTGCAGGAACGCCGACGAGCCCTTCATCACCGTCACGCCCTGGCGCCGCACTTCCTCCGGCAGCCGCGGCTCGGCCTGCTTGACGCGGTTGTTGACGTTGACGGCCGCCTGGTCGGCGTCGGTGCCGATCTCGAAGGTGACCTGGATCTGCACGATGCCGTTCGAGCCCGAGGTCGAGCTCATGTAGATCATCTTCTCGACCCCGGTGATCGCGTTCTCGATCGGCGCCGCCACCGTCTGCTCGATCACCTCGGCCGACGCCCCGGGATAGATCGCCTGCACCGTGACCACCGGCGGCGCGATCTCCGGGTATTGCGCGATCGGCAGGGTGCGCATCGCGGCGAGGCCGGCGAGCACGATGAAGATCGACACCACGGCGGCGAAGATCGGCCGGTCGATGAAGAAGCGGGAGAACATCTATTTCTTCTCCGCCAGCCGCACCGGCGCGCCTGGCCCGAGGCGCATCAGGCCCTCGACGATCACGCGGTCTCCGGGCTTGACGCC
This sequence comes from Burkholderiales bacterium, assembly GCA_036524215.1. Lineage (GTDB taxonomy): Bacteria > Pseudomonadota > Gammaproteobacteria > Burkholderiales > SG8-39 > SCGC-AG-212-J23. Next base: position 4,846 of record DATDCR010000339.1, on the reverse strand, counting down.
GTCGGTCACGATCCAGTCGTCGCCGGCCCACTCGCCGACGCTGATCGGGCGCGGCTGCGCGGTGCTCTTCTCGTCGACGATGTAGACGAACTTGCCCTGCGGTCCTTCGAGCACCGCGCGCTGCGGCACGGTCAGCGCGTTGGGCCGGCTTGCGCCGCGCAGGATGACGCGCACGAACTCGCCCGGGCGCAGGAGGCGCTTCGGATTGGGCAGCTCGGCGCGCGCCTCGCGCGTTCCCGTGGCGGTCGACACGCGCACGTCGGAGAAATTCAGCTTGCCGCTCTGGCCGTACACGCTGCCGTCGGCAAGGCGCAGCTGCACCTCGAAATTCTGCGGCAGGCTGACGCGTCCGGCCTGCGCTTCCTTCTGCAGCTCGGCGGCCTGGTTGTCCGGGATGCCGAAGTTCACCCAGATCGGATCGACCTGCATCACGGTGGTGAGCAACGTTTCCGGCCCGCCGACGAGCGAGCCTTCCGAGCGCAGCGACCGGCTCGCCACGCCGGCCACCGGCGCCTCGACCTTCGTGTAGCCCAGGTTGAGCTTCGCCTCGGTGAGCCGTGCGCGGGCCGCCTTGAGATCGGCGGCGGTGATCTCCTCCGCCGCGACGGCGTCGTCGTGGTCCTTCTGGCTCACGGCCTTCTCGGCATAGAGGGGCTTCAGGCGCGCGGCGTTGCGCTTCGCCTGCTCGTGGCGCGCCTGCGCCGCGACCACGTCCGCCTCGGCGCGCGCGGCGGCGGCCTCGAATGACGCCGGATCGATGGTGTAGAGCGATTGCCCCTCCTTGACCGGCGCGCCTTCGGTGAAATTGCGCTTGAGGATGATGCCGGGCACCCGCGCGCGCACCTCGACCTCGCGCGAGCCGGCCGTCTGCCCGACATATTCGAAGACGACGGGCAGCGAGCGCGGCGCGACGGTGATGGTGGTGACCTCCGGCGGCGGCATGCCCATCGGCCCGCCCTTGCCTTTTCCTTTCTCCATCGGCGCGCCGGACGGGCCGCAGGCGGCGAGGACGAGCAGGAGCAAAGGGGCGATGGCGGAGGCGCTGCGCATTAACGGCTCCTGGAACAAGGCTTGCTGGGGCTTGCTGGTATTGTTACCGGGTAGTAACATCGATGGTACTGATCAGTAACATTGCTTGTCAAGTTTGCCGCGCATAGGCCCGCCACGCATGGCTCGTTTGAAACGACAGTTGGCTCAATCCCCGCCGCGCGAGCGCATCCTGCGCGCGGCACGCGAGCTTTTCTACCGCGACGGCCTGAACGCGGTGAGCGTCGACGCCATCGCGACGGCGGCCGACACCAACAAGATGACGCTGTACCGCCATTTCTCCTCGAAGGACGAGCTGGTCGCCGCCTATCTGAGCGAGCTCGCGGCGCAGGCCGAAGCGCTGTGGGAAACCGCCCGCAACGAGCACCCGGGCGATGCCGAGGGGCAGCTGCGCTACCTCCTCAAGCGCGTGTCCGCCTTTGCCGACGAAGGCAGCGGGCGCGGCTGCGCGCTCGCCAATGCCGCCGTCGAGATCGCCGAGCCCCGCCATCCGGCGCGCCGCGTCATCGAGGCGCACAAGCGCCGGCAGCGCGAGAACCTGGTCGCCCTGGTGCGCGAGGCCGGCTACGCCAAGCCCGAGCCGCTCGCCGACGAGCTGTTCCTGCTGGTCGAAGGGGCGCGCATGTGCCTGCAGAGCGTCGGGCGCACGGGCCCCGGCTCGCGCCTTTATGCGCTCGCCGACGCGCTGCTCGCCTCGGCGCCGAAGCGCAAGTCGGTCAAGGCCTAGCGTTATTTGGCACATGCTGCGTAGTCGTTCGGCCCGGGCCGCTTTCGACATGGCCTTTCGCGATTTTTGCGGTTATATTTTTTTGGCGCCATGGTGAGGAAGCGCTTCGCACGGGAGACGGACCTCGGGCTGACAAGGGCCGAATTCGCGCTCCTGCGGCGCCTCGATACCCCGCAGAAGATCCAGGCCTACCTGCATGGCCTGCGGCAGAACTTCGAGCCCGACGGCGAGACCTGCCGGCCGGTGCGTCAGGTCCTGAAGCGGCGCCGCGCGCATTGCATCGAAGGCGCCATGCTTGCCGCCGCGGCGCTCTGGGTGCACGGCGAGCCGCCGCTGCTTCTCGACATGCGCGCGGAGCAGGACTTCGACCATGTGGTCGCCCTCTTCCGCCGCAATGGCCGCTGGGGCGCGATCTCGAAGACCAACGGCATCGGGCTGCGCTGGCGCGATCCCGTCTACCGCAACCTGCGCGAGCTCGCCATGTCCTACTTCCACGAGTACACCAACAAGCGCAGCCACAAGACGCTGCGCGAATACTCCGTGCCCTTCGACCTGCGCCGGATGGACACCGCCGTATGGGTCAGCGGAACCAAGAACGCCTGGCAAGTCGCCGAGCGGCTCGACGAGCTGCGCCACTTCAAGCTCGTCAACGGCCATCACCTGAAGAGCGTCGTGCGGCGCGACCCGTTCGAGCGGCGCGTCGGCATCCTGCTGCAGTACCGCCGCCCGCGCGCGCTGCTCGAAAAGCTGGCGGCGCTGAAGCAGAAGCGCAAGAAGTAATTCGGGGTCAGGGCACTAGTTCGGGGACGGAGCCCTAACTCCGTAAGCTGCGTGTCGCTGGAGTTAGGGCTCCGTCCCCGAATTACAGGCTGTTACAGCTCTTGCACTTTTGCGGTTCACTTTAGCGGACCCTGCGCGTCAAATGGTCATCGCCATCACGAACGGAGCTGACCATGCTGAAGAAAATTCTCCTCGCCGCCACTGCCCTGGGCTTCTCGGGCGTAGCCCTCGCCGATCCGCCGTACTGGGCACCCGCGCACGGCTGGCGCGCGAAGCATGAGCGCAAGTACTACGAGCATCATGAGCACTATCGTCCCTATTACTACGCGGCCGCGCCGCGCCCGGTCTACGTGATGCCCGCGCCGCGCATCGTGTACACGCCGCCTCCGCCGCCTGCCGTGGTCTATGCGCCGGCCCCCGTGTACCACCCGGCACCGGTGTACATGGAGCCGAGCGTCTCGATCCGACTGAATTTCCCGCTGTAGACTTGTCAGGTCCGAAGTGGCTCGTCGACCAATCGACGAGCCATTTCCATTTGCCCGAAAGGAGACCCATGGAACGGCGCACCTTGCTGAAGATCCTGGCCGCGATTCCGTTCGCGTCCAGGCTCGCCCACGCCGCTCCTCCCGCGAACATGAAAGGCATCGAGGAGCTGCAGAAAAACTGGAAGTCCTTCCTGCCGGTGGGCGCGAGCGTTCCTTCGCCCACCGAGCCCGTCAAGCTTTCGAAAGATGAATGGCGCAAGAAGCTGCCCGCCGAGTCTTTCCACGTGATGCGCGAGGAAGGCACCGAGCGCCCCGGCTCGAGCCCGCTCAACAACGAGAAGCGGCCCGGCGTGTTCGCCTGCGCAGGCTGCGGGCTGCCGCTGTTCACCTCCGAGATGAAGTTCGAGTCCGGCACCGGCTGGCCGAGCTTCTTCACCCACATCCCGGGCGTGCTGGAGACGAAGAAGGACTACTACCTCATCTATCCGCGCACCGAGTACCACTGCATCCGCTGCGGCGGCCATCACGGCCATCTCTTCGAGGACGGCCCCGCGCCGACCGGATTGCGGTACTGCAACAACGGCGTCGCGTTGAAATTCATTCCGAAGGACGCCAAGGCTTAAGCGACATCAAGATCGCCGTCACCGCGCGGCGATAGCCTGTTCGGAGGGATGAGGCGCGGACAGCCGCGCAAGAACGATCGCGCCGCGCGCCGCAAACTCGCGCGGTGCGAAAAATGCAGGCTGTCCCTATAATCCGTCCCACCGTAACCGAACCCAGCCGCCGACCTCACGAGGGAAGGCGCTGAACCGAAAGGGGCCTCGATGACCGTCGCCGCCACCTTCGAGATACGGTTTACCCGGTACCTGCACCCAGATGGCCGGGAAGCCGCTCGAATCCCTTCATTTGCTTCCGATCCCCGTGCAGTGGTGCCCGATTACCGCGCGATGGTGTTCATGCGCGCGTTCGACGCCAAGGCTGTTGCAATGCAGCGAACCGGGCAGATCGGTACCTACGCCTCCACGTTAGGCAAGGAGGCCGTGGACGCGGGAATCGGCGCCGTGCTCGGCAGGCACGATGTGCTGCTGCCGAGCTACCGCGAGACCGGCGTGCTCCTCCTGCGCGGCGTGTCGGCGCACCGCACGCTCCTGTATTGGGGCGGCGACGAGCGCGGCAACGTGTTCCCCGAATCGCCGCACGATTTTCCGTTCAACGTCCCGATCGGCACGCAGATGCCGCATGCGGTCGGCGTCGCCTACGCGATGAAGCTGCGCCGCGAGCCGCGCGTCGCGCTCGCCATGTGCGGCGACGGCGCGACCTCGAAGGGCGACTTCTACGAATCGATGAACGCGGCCGGCATCTGGAAGCTTCCGCTCGTGTTCGTCGTGGTGAACAACCAGTACGCGATCTCGGTGCCGCGGCGCATGCAGAGCGCAGCCCAGACGCTCGCGCAGAAGGCGATCGCCGCCGGCATCGACGGCGAGCAGGTCGACGGCAACGACCTCATCGCCGTGCGCGACGTGGTCGGCCGCGCGCTCGAGAAGGCGCGCACGGGCGGCGGACCGACGGTCGTGGAAGCAGTCACCTATCGGCTCTCGGACCACACCACCGCCGACGACGCGACCCGTTATCGCAGCGCCGAGGAGCTGGCCGGCGAGTGGAAGAACGAGCCGATCGTGCGGCTGCGCAACTGGCTGTTCGCCAAGGGCGCCTGGTCGCCCGAGCAGGAGCAGGCGCTCGGCCGCGAGGTCGCCGCGAAAGTCCAGCAGGTCGTGAAGGCCTACCTCGAGACGCCGCAGCCGGAGAT
>DATDCR010000338.1:0-5363 GCA_036524215.1 Burkholderiales bacterium | reverse complement strand
GGATCTGACGTTCACGGTGGCCATCGCGCTCGTCGATCGTCACGTTGCCAATAGCGCCGAGTACTTTGCGGCCAAAGCAGCGATTCGCGAGCGGCTCGCGCGAGTGCTCGAAGCCGGCGACCGTGTCCTCGTCAACCGGCTGGACGCGAGCGAGGCCACGGAGGAGAGCGGCCTCTATCTCACGGTGAGCGGCTTGAGCGCGGAAATGGGCGACGACGGTCAGGTGGGTCGCGGCAATCGCGTCAACGGTCTCATCACCCCGGGACGGCCGATGTCGCTCGAGGCAGCGGCGGGCAAGAACCCGTATGCGCACGTCGGCAAGATCTATAACGTGCTCGCGCTGCAGATCGCACGGCGTATCTGCGAAGAAATAGCGCAGGTGAAGCACGCCAGGGTGCAGCTTCTCTCCACCATCGGCGCGCCGATCGACGAGCCGCAGATGGCGCTGGCGCGAATCGTGGGCAGCGAGGACCGCGCGGTTTGCCGGCGGGTCGAGGCGCTGGTCGATGACGAGCTTGCCGGCGTCGCCGACGTGGTCGCGAGCCTCGCGCGGGGCGTGGTGCAGGTCCATTAAGTGCTTGATCTGGGTCAAAGGCACAGGGACGCTCGATTGACAATGCAAGCCCCCCGCTGATACGGTGCATTCGTGACCCGAAAGCTGCGCCGCCTGATTTCGCTGCTTTTGTTCCTCAGCACGCTGTTCGGCGCGCTGGTGCCGCAGGCGCTCGCCTTGCCCGCGCACGACATGAGCGGCATGTCGATGATGCACCACGACGCGGACTCGCCCTGTGGCGACTGCGACGAGGGCGCGCCCTCGGCCTGCAACGAGCACTGCGCCGCGCTTTCCGCCGGCATGCTGCTCCCCGCCTTGCCGAATACCCCGGACCTGGTCGCCACCGCCGACAAGGTCGTCGTGTCGGTGGTGACTGCTTTCGAGTCGCACGCCGGCCCTCCCGGCTTCCAGCCTCCCCGCTAGTCCTTCCTCGTTTTGAGCGCCGGCTCGCCTGAGCCGGAACGGCGCATTTGCGCCCGTAACGGATTCGCTCGAAGGGAAGGCTATGAAGCACTGGATTTGGATGGCGTTGTTCCTCTGCGGCGCGCTCGGCGCCCCGCGGGCTGGTGATGCGCAGGTTCGTGATGCGCAGCTCGAAGCGCTCCTCAAGGAAGCGAGCGAGCGCAACCCCGACATTCAGTCGGCGCGCCGCGAGGTGCAGGCGGCGCGGCACCGCGTCGAGCCGGCTGCGGCGCTCGAGGACCCGATGCTCGAGGCCGGGGTGCTCAACCTCCCGGTGCAATCGCTGAGCTTCAGCCGCGAGGACATGACGATGAAGATGATCGGCGTGACCCAGCGGCTGCCGTATCCGGGCAAGCGCGCCTTGCGCCGCGGCGTCGCTGAGAAGGATGCCGAAGTCGCCGACAACAACCTGCGCGAGCTCGTCAACAAGGTTCGGCGCGAGGTGAAGGTCGCCTACTTCGACCTCGCCCTCGTCGAGGAATCGCAGCGCCTCGCGCAGAAGAACCTCAAGGTGCTGGAGCAGTTTTCCTCCATCGCGGAATCGCGCTACGGCGTGGGGCAGAGCAGCCAGGCCGACGTCCTCAAGGCTGCGACGCAGCGTGCGCGCATGCAGGAGGAGCTGCTCAAGCTCGGCCGCGAGCGGCCGATGCTCGAGGCGGAGCTCAGCCGGGCGCTCGGACGCGACGGCTCGGCGGGCGTGACGCCGGCGCCGCTCAAGCTGCAGGAAGTGAGCTTCGATCTTCAACAGCTGCGCGATGCCGCGCGAGCCAACCGGCCGCAGCTCCTCGCGCAGCAGGGCCTGATCGACCGCAACCTGAAGGCGCTCGAGGTGGCGCGCAAGGACTACTACCCGGACTTCGACGTGCGCTTCTCCTACGGGCAGCGCGACAACTTCGAGGCGATGAAGCGCGAAGACATGATCAGCTTCACCGTCGCCATCAACCTGCCGATCTGGCGCGGCTCCAAGCGCGAGCCGCGCGTCGCCGAAGCCGAGGCCATGCGCGAGCAGGCGGCGACGATGTACCAGGCGCGCCTCAACGAGACCGATGCGATGCTGCGCCAGCAGGTCGCCACCGCCGAGCAATCGCTCAAGGCGGCGCGGCTTTACGAGACGGCGATCCTGCCGCAGGCTCGGCTCGCCGCCGACGCCTCGCTCAGCGCCTACCGCGTCGGCCGCGTCGACTTCTTCAGCCTGCTCGACAGCCAGATGACCGTGTTCAACGCCGAGACCGGCTATGCCGCCAGCCTCGCCAGCCGCAACAAGGCGCTCGCCGAGATCGAGCTCCTCACCGGCCAGGAGCTCTTCTGATGAAAACCACCCTGTGGATCGTGCTGGCGGCCCTGCTGGCCGTCGGCGGCTACTGGCTCGGGAGCCATAGCAGCAAGGAAGAGCCGAAGTCGGCCGCCCAAGGCGCAAGCGCGCCCTCCGGCAAGAAGGTCCTCTACTACCGCAACCCGATGGGGCTGCCCGACACGTCGCCCGTGCCGAAGAAGGATCCCATGGGGATGGACTACATCCCGGTCTACGAGGGCGGCGAGCCGGAGAAGCTCCCCGCCGGCGCGGTGAAGATCAGCCCCGACAAGGTCCAGCTCCTCGGCGTGCGAACGGAACCGGCGCAGGAGCGCGAGCTGCAGCGCACGGTGCACGCCGTCGGCACGGTGCAGCCGAGCGAGCGCAGCCTCTACAAGGTCGCGCCGCGCTTCGAGGGCTGGGTCGAGAAGCTGCACGTCAACACGACCGGCCAGGCGGTGTCGCGCGGGCAGGTGCTGATGGAGGTCTACAGCCCCGAGCTCGTCGCCGCGCAGGAGGAATACCTGATCGCGCTGCGTGCGGAAGGCGACCTGCGCGAGCGCCTGAGCGAGAGCGCGCTGCGGCGGCTGCGCAACTGGGAAGTGTCCGATCGCGAGATCGACCGCCTCAAGCAAAGCGGCAAGCCGCAGCGCACGCTCGCCTATCGCTCGCCCGCCAGTGGCGTGGTGCTGGCCAAGCCGGGCGTCGAAGGCATGCGCTTCATGCCGGGCGAGGTGCTGTTCGAAATCGCCGACCTCTCGAACGTATGGCTGATCGCCGAAGTTTCCGAGCAGGACGTGTCCTTCGTGCGTACCGGCCAGGAGGCGAAGGTGCGGATCGCCTCGTATCCGGGCCGCGAGTTCAACGGCAAGGTCGTGTTCGTCTATCCGACGCTGGAAGCGGCGACTCGCACCGCCCGCGTACGCGTCGAGATGCGCAATCCGGACGGATTGCTCAAGCCCGCCATGTACGCCGATGCAGAATTTCTGTCGAGAAACAGGCAATCCGCCGTGTCGGTGCCGGAGTCGGCGATTCTCGACAGCGGCAATCGCCAGGTGGTCCTCGTGCAGCGGGGCGAAGGCATCTTCGAGCCGCGCGACGTGAAGCTCGGCATGCGCGCCGACGGCTACGCCGAAGTGAAGGAGGGCGTGAAGGCGGGCGAGGAAGTCGTCGTGCGCGCGAACTTCCTCATCGACGCGGAGAGCAACCTCAAGTCGGCGCTCGGAGGCTTCTCTTCGGTGCAACTGCACCGCGGCACCGGCAAAGTGACGTCCGTCGACGCCAAGGCCGGCACCGTCGAAATCGAGCACGGGCCGATCGCCAGCCTGCAGTGGCCGGCGATGAGCATGCAGTTCAAGGCGAAGGAGCCGTCGATGCTCGAGCGGCTGAAGCCCGGCCAGGCGGTCGAGTTCGATCTTTCCCAGGGAGCGCCGGGCGAGTTCGTCATCGAGCGCATCGGTCCCGCGGGGAGATAGCGTGCTGAACCGCATTATCGAGTGGTCTGCGCGCAACGTGGTGCTGGTGCTCCTCGCCACGCTCTTCGCCGTCGCGGGCGGCATCTACGCCGTGCTGAAGACACCGGTCGACGCGATCCCGGACCTCTCCGACGTGCAGGTCATCATCTACACGGAATACCCCGGGCAGGCGCCGCAGGTGATCGAGGACCAGGTCACCTATCCGCTCACCACCGCGATGCTGGCCGTGCCGAAGTCGAAGGTGGTGCGCGGCCTCTCCGTCTTCGGCGCCTCGTTCGTCTACATCATCTTCGAGGACGGGACCGACATCTACTGGGCGCGCTCGCGCGTGCTCGAGTACCTGAACTACGTGTCCGGCAAGCTGCCGCGCGGCGTGACGCCTTCGCTCGGTCCCGACGCGACCGGCGTGGGCTGGGTCTACCAGTACGCGCTGACGGCAAAGAACAGGACGCTGGAGGAGCTGCGCTCGGTGCAGGACTGGTTCGTGCGCTACCAGCTCACCAAGGCGCAGGGCGTCGCCGAGATCGCGAGCGTCGGCGGCTTCTCGCGCCAGTACCAGGTGACGGTGAACCCGCGCCTGCTGCAGGCCTACGGCGTGCCGCTCAACCGCGTGATGCAGGTGATCCGCGACTCGAACCGCGACGTCGGCGGCCGCGTGGTCGAGCTCGCCGAGACGGAATACGTGGTGCGCGGGCGCGGGTATCTGCGCGGCATCTCCGACATCGAGACGCTGGTGGTCAAGGCCGAAGGCGGCACGCCCGTGCTCGTGCGCGACATAGCGCGCGTCGAGCTCGTCCCCGAAGAGCGCCGCGGCATCGCGGAGCTGAACGGGGAAGGCGAAGTGGTGAGCGGCATCGCCGTCGCGCGCTACGGCCAGAACGCGCAGGACGTGATCCACAACCTGAAGACGAAGATCGCCGAGATCTCGAGCGGCCTGCCGCAGGGCGTGTCGATCCAGGCGGTCTACGACCGCTCCGAGCTCATCCAGCGCGCGATCGCGACCCTGAACCGCACGCTGATCGAGGAAAGCCTGATCGTGGCCGCGGTCTGCATCCTGTTCCTCTTCCACGCGAGGAGCGCGCTCGTCGCCATCGTCATGCTGCCGATCGGCGTGCTGATCGCGTTCATCGTCATGCACGCCATGGGGCTCAACTCCAACATCATGAGCCTCGGCGGCATCGCCATCGCCATCGGCGCCATGGTGGACGCGGCGATCGTGATGATCGAGAACGCGCACAAGCACCTCGAGCGGCTGAAGCCGGGCGAGTCGCGCCTCGACGCGATCATCGAGGCCTGCCGGCAGGTCGGGCCGGCGCTCTTCTTCAGCCTGCTCATCATTACCGTGTCGTTCCTGCCGGTGTTCACGCTGGAGGCGCAGGAAGGGCGCATGTTCAAGCCGCTCGCCTATACCAAGACCTTCGCCATGGCGGGCGCGGCATTCCTTTCGATCACCCTGGTGCCGGTGCTGATGCTGCTGTTCATACGGGGAAAGATCATGCCGGAACGGAGGAATCCGGTTAATCGCTTTCTCATCTGGATCTACCGTCCGGCCATCGTCCAGGTGATGCGCTGGAAGAAGACG
>DATDCR010000337.1:0-3929 GCA_036524215.1 Burkholderiales bacterium | reverse complement strand
AGAAGGAAACGACGCCGGCGAAATAGCCGCTGATCTGCATCAACGGCGGCCGGCCGCCCGGCTGCTAGGCTTCGAGCTTGCGAGCGCTCACCTATTCGATCGCCGGCCTGCTGCTCCTGGTGGCCGTCGCCGGCTTCGTCGGCGTGCCGCCGATCGCGCGCTCGCAGCTCGAGACGCGCCTCTCGGCGACGCTGCACCGGCCGGTCACGGTCGAGGCGGTGCGCTTCAATCCCTTCGCGCCGTCGATCACCGTGCGCGGCGTCGTGGTGCGCGAGCGCGAAGGCACGGACGTCTTCGCCGGCTTCGACGAGCTCTACGTGAACGGCGCGTGGACCTCGATCTTCCGCCTCGCGCCGGTGGCGGATGAAATCACGCTGGTGAAGCCGCGCGTGCACGTGGTGCGCGGGCCGGACGGCAAGTACAACTTCCAGGACCTCGTCGACGAGCTCGTCGCACAGCCGAAGAGCGAAGGCCCGCCGGCGCGCTTCGCGCTCTTCAACCTGCGCCTGCTCGAGGGCCGCCTCGACTTCGACGACCGGCTGAAGCGCGAAAGCCATTCGGTGACCGACCTGCGGATCGGCATCCCGTTCCTCTCGAGCCTGCCCCGCCAGGCGGAGATCAAGGTGCTGCCGGAGGTGAGCGCGAAGGTGGACGGCGCCGCATTCGCGCTCGGTGGCGACACGCTGCCGTTTGCCGCCGCGCATACCACCAACCTCAAGCTCGACCTCGAAGGCTTCGACCTGACGAAGATCGCGAGTTATGTCCCCTTCGAGCCGCGTGCGAAGCTGCAGTCCGCGCTCCTCGACACGCGCCTCGTGCTCGCCTTCGAGCAGCCGCCGGGCAAGGGGGCCGAGCTCAAGCTGCGCGGCGCCGCGGCCCTGCGCAACGTCGCGCTGAACGATGCGGCGGGCCGCCCGGCGCTCGGCTGGCGGCATCTCGCCGTCGAGCTGAACGAAGTGGAGCCGCTCGTGCCGCGCATCGACCTGAAGAGCCTGGAGCTCGACGGCGCGGACGTGATCCTGCGGCGCGAGAAATCCGGCGCGCTCAATCTCGCCCAGCTCGGACCGGTGTCTCCAAAGGATCAACCACAAAAAACCTCGGAAGGTCCGACGCTCGCGCTGAACATCGACCGCCTGGCGCTCAACTTCGATCGCTTCGCGTTCAGCGACCAGGCGACATCGCCCGCTTTCGGCATCATCCTCGAGCGCTCGGAGATCCGCGCCAGCAATGTCGGCCTGCAGAAGGACAAGCGCTCCGAGTGGACGCTCGCCGCGCACACGAGCGCCGGCGAGACGGTCAAGGCCGCGGCCAGCATGACGCTCGCGCCGTTCGCCGCGAGCGGCCGCGTCGACATCGCCGGCGCCGACCTCAGGAAGTACCAGCCGTACATCGACCAGGCCGCGAACCTGCGCATCGACGACGGCAAGGCGGACCTCGGCCTCGCCTTCAAGACCGCGGCGGAGGCGACCGCGCTGGAAGACATCGCGCTTGCCGTGCGCGGCCTGCGCGCGCGACTGCCCGATGACAAGCAGCCTTTCGTTCGTCTCGGTTCTCTCCAGCTGAACGCCGCGAGCGCGGATCTCGCGGCACGCACGGTGAGCCTGGGCAAGATCGCGATCGACGACGTGGCGCTCGATGTGCGGCGCGCGAAGGATGGCACGCTAAACGTGGTACGCATCGCGCGGGCCGTGAAGGGTAACGAGGTGGAGGGTAAGCCGTGGCGCATCGATGTGCCGCAGGCGTCGCTCTCGCGCGGGACGGTGAGCTTCGAGGACCAGGCGCCGGGCGAGCCGGTGAAACTGCGCATCGCGCCGATCGAGCTCAAGGCGGAGCGGCTTTCCACCGCGAAGGGGCAGCGCGGCAACGTCAGCCTGCGCGCCACGATCGACAAGCGCGGCACGCTCGCCGCGAGCGGTCCGGTCGCGCTCGATCCGCTTTCCGCGCGGCTCAACGTCACGGCGCGCACGATCGGCTTCGCGCCGCTGCAGCCCTACATCGAGGAGAAGCTGCGCCTCGCGGTCACCTCGGGCGCACTGTCGGCGAACGGCGCGGCCTCGATCGACCTGCCGGCCGGCGCGCCGCTTCAGGCGGCGTACAAGGGCGACGTCGTCGTCACCGATTTCGCCTCGGTCGACAAGGAATCGGCGCAGGACCTCGTCAAGTGGAAGTCGCTCTCGCTCGGCGCCATCGACTTCCAGCTCGAGCCGCTCAAGGTCTCGCTCGGCGAGATCGCGCTCTCCGACTACTACGCGCGCGTGATCCTGTCGCCGCAGGGACGGCTCAACCTGCAGGAGCTCGTCGTTGCCGGGAACGAGGCACCGCCGGCGGAGCCGAAGTCCGCCAGCGTCTTCCGCATCGGCCGCATCTCGGTGCAGGGCGGCAACGTCAATTTCAGCGACTACTTCGTCAAGCCGAACTACACGGCCAACCTGACGGGGCTCGGCGGCGCGGTGAGCGAGATGAATGCCGAGAAGGCGGGCGAGGTCGAGCTGCGCGGCAAGCTCGACGATGCCGCGCCGGTGGAAGTGACCGGCCAGGTGAACCCGCTCGCGCCGGATCTCGTGCTGCACCTGAAGGGCAATGCGCGCGATATCGACCTGCCGCAGTTCTCGCCGTATTCCGTGAAGTACGCGGGCTACGGCATCGAGCGCGGCAAGCTGTCGCTGCGGGTGCAGTACGACGTCGAGAAGCGCCAGCTCAGCGCCGACAACCAGATCTACCTCGACCAGCTCACCTTCGGCGAGCGGGTGGAAAGCGAGACCGCCACCAAGCTTCCCGTCACGCTCGCCGTCGCGCTCCTCAAGGACCGCAACGGCGTGATCGACGTCAGCCTGCCGGTCTCGGGCTCGCTCGACGATCCGCAGTTCAGCATCGGCGGCGTGATCGTGCGCGTGATCATGAATCTCATCGTCAAGGCGGTGACCGCGCCCTTCGCGCTGCTCGGCCAGCTCTTCGGCGGCGGCGGCGAGCAGCTCGCCTACCTCGAGTTCGCGCCCGGATCGGCGGCGCTCGCGCCCGCCGGGCAGTCGAAGCTGAAGACCCTGGCGGGCGCCCTCACCGAGCGCCCCGGCCTCAAGCTCGACATCAGCGGCCGCGCGGCGCCCGATGCCGACCGCGAGGGCCTGAAGCGCGCCGCCATCGACCGCAAGGTGCGCGCGCAGAAGTTCAACGACCTGCGGCGCGGCGCCGAGGCGCCGGCCTCGCTCGACGACGTGAAGGTGGCGCCGGCCGAGTACGAGAAATACCTGCGCCGCGCCTACCGCGAGGAGAAGTTTCCGAAGCCGCGCAACGCCATCGGCCTCGTCAAGGACCTGCCGGTGGCCGAGATGGAGAACCTGATGATCACCCACACGCCGGTCGGCGAGGACGACCTGCGCAGCCTCGCCAACGAGCGCGCCCAGGCCGCGCGCGAATGGCTGGTGGAAGAGGCGAAAGTCCCGGCCGAGCGCGTCTTCATGGTCGCGCCGCGCCTCACCGCCGAGGGCATCAAGGACAGCGGCCAACCCACGCGCGTGGACTTCTCCCTCAAATAATTCGGGGTCAGGGCACTATCTCCCGCCACAGTAATATCCCGGCCGGAGGAGATTCTCTTGAGCGTCTACGACAGATTCCGGCTCGACGGCCGCAGGGCCTTCGTCACCGGCGCCGGACGCGGCATCGGCCGCGCCTGCGCCATCGCGCTCGCCGAGGCCGGCGCGGAGGTCTGGGTGGCGGCGCGCACGCGCAGCGAGATCGAGGCACTGGCGAAGGAGATCGGCAACGCGCACGCCGTGGTCGTCGACGTGACCGACGCCAAGGCGCTGCGCGAGGCGATCGCCGCGCTGCCGTCGCTCGACGTCTTCGTCAACAACGCCGGCGCCAACATCCCCGAGCCTTTCGTCGACGTGAGCGACGAGCACCTCGATCGCCTGCTCAACCTCAACGTGCGC
>DATDCR010000336.1:0-16446 GCA_036524215.1 Burkholderiales bacterium | reverse complement strand
CGTGATGGTGGCGAAGAACGTGGCCGACCTGCACTCCGACAAGGTGAACATCAACAAGCAGACCGCGCTCTCCGAGAAGGGCGAGCCGATCAAGGCACGCGGCGATACGCCGAACGAGCACGACATCCTCACCGGCTCGGACCCGCAGGGGCGCTATTCAACCGCCGGCGGCGATACGACCTGCGGCAACTGGACGAAGAGCGGCGAGGGCTCGGCGATCGTCGGCCACCACGACCGCTCGGGGCTGAACGACTTCTGGCATTCGAAGCAGTGGAACTCCTCGCACGGCTCGCGCGGCTGCAGCCAGGACAACCTCAAGGCTTCAGGCGGCGCCGGGCTGCTCTACTGCTTCGCCGCCAATTAGTGCCCTGACCCCGAATTAGTGCCGCGCCCGGGCGGCGGCGGCCATCAGGGCGTCGTAGTCTTCCTTGAGCTGCGGGCTCGAGGCGAAGATCGGCGGCAGCACGGAGGTCGTGAGCTCGATGTAGCGCTTCGCTTCCGCGGGCGCGAGCTTGATCGTCTGGCCGCCGTTCTTTTCCCACGCCGAGCGGATGCGGCCGAGGTCGTCGACGCCCCAGGTGGAAAAGAGGGCGTCGGCACTGCGCGCCTCGGCGCGCACCATCGCCTCGAGCTGCGGCCCGAGCGACTTCATGTAGCTGCGGTTCACGAGGCCGCCCACCACCAGGTAGGAGCCCGGCACCTCAGTCAGCGCCTTGGCGACGTCGTAGTACTTGAAGGCGGTGAAGACCGAGAACGAGGCGATCGTGCCGTCGATGGCATGGTTCTGCATCGCCGGCATCACCTCGCCGAGCGGCATCGAGAGCGGCAGCGCGCCGAGCTTCTTGAACGGCTCGAAGTGCAGCGGCGTCCCGCCGGGCAGGCGCAGCTTCTGGCCCTTGAAGTCCGCCACGCTGCGCACCGCCTTGTGGGAAAGCAGCATCAGCGGGCCGTTCAGGCCGGTGAAGAGCGGCTCGACGCCTTTCGCCGCGCCGAAGGTGGCGAGGCGGTTGCGGATGTCCGGATCGGCGAGCACGCGCTGGCCGTGCTCGACGCTGTCGAAGAGCCCCGGCGCGTCGAACACGATGAAGCGCGGCTCGAGGCCGATGAGGAAGCCGACGGCCGGCGCCGTCATCTCGATCGTGCCGAGCGCGACGCCTTCCACCGTGCGCGGGATCTGGCCGAGCTGGTTGGCGGGATAGATCTCGACCTTGATCTGGCCGCCGCTCTTCTTCTCGACGTTGTCCTTGAACGCCTTCATCCATTCGTGCACGACGTCGTTCATCGTCGGGCTGGAGAGCTTCATGGTGAATTTCTGCGCGGCGGCCGGCAGGGCGACGCAGAGGGCGAGCACGAATGCGGCGAGCAGTTTCATCGGGAATCCTCCGTGATCGCAGGACCCTAGCGTCTTGGCGCCGCCGGCTTATTGATCTGCCTCAAATCCAAAAGGAGAGTGCACAATGCACGACGATATGTTCGACCTCATCGTGCGCGGCGGCACCATCATCGACGGCACGCGCGCGCCGCGCTTCCAGGGCGACATCGCCATCGAGGGCGGCCGCATCGCGGCGCTGGGGACGGTGGCGGGGAAGGCGAAGCAGGAGCTCGACGCGAGCGGCAAGATCGTCGCGCCGGGGTTCATCGACGCGCATACGCACGACGACCGCCTGATGCTGTCGGCGCCGGACATGGCGCCGAAGGTGAGCCAGGGCGTGACGACGGTGGTCGCCGGCAATTGCGGCATCTCGCTCGCGCCCGCGCCGAAGCCGATGCGCGCGCCGGTGACGCCGCCGCTGGATCTGCTCGACGAGCAGGGCAGCTGGTTCCGCTTCCCGCGCTTCGTCGACTACGTGAAATACCTGGAGGGGTCGCCCGCCGCGACGAATTGCGCGCTCCTAGTCGGCCACACCATGCTTCGCGCGCAGACGATGACGCACCTCGACAAGCCGGCGTCGGCGGCGCACATCGAGCGCATGAGGGCGCTGGTCGAGGAGGCGCTCGACGCGGGCGCGATCGGCGTCTCGACCGGCCTCTATTACGAGCCGGCGAGCGCGGCGCCCACCGACGAGGTGATCGAGGTCTGCCGCCCGCTCGCCGCGCACGACGGCCTCTACGTCACGCACATGCGCGACGAAGGCGCCAACATCCTCGCCTCGCTGGAGGAGACGTTTCGCATCGGGCGCGAGGTCGGCGTGCCGGTGGTCATCTCGCACCACAAGGTGGCCGGCGCGCCGAACCACGGCCGCTCGGTCGAGACGCTGCAGCTCATCGCCGCGCGCATGAAAAGCCAGCCGATCGGGCTCGACTGCTATCCGTATTGCGCTTCGTCGACCATCCTTTCGGCGAGCCGCGTGAAGGTCGCTTCGAAGACGCTCGTCACCTGGTCGAAGCCGCATCCCGAAGTGGCGGGAAAGGATCTCGCCGACATCAAACTGCCGCTCAAGGACTTGCTGCCTGCCGGCGCGATCTACTTCTCGATGGACGAGAAGGACGTGCAGCGCATCCTTTCGTTCGAGCACACGATGATCGGCTCGGATGGGCTGCCGCACGACGCCGCGCCGCATCCGCGGCTATGGGGCACGTTTGCCCGCGTGCTGGGCCATTACTCGCGCGGCCTGGGTCTTTTCCCGCTCGAGACGGCCGTGCACAAGATGACCGGCCTGACCGCCAAGACCTTCGGCCTCAAGGATCGCGGCGTGCTGAAGGAAGGCTTTGCCGCCGACATCACGATCTTCGATGCGCGCGAGGTGGACGAGGCGGCGAGCTTCACGAAGCCGATCCAGCCCGCGAAGGGCATCGAGGCGGTGATCGTGAACGGCGCCGTGGTCTGGCGCGACGGCAAGCCGACCGGCGCGCGCCCTGGACAGGTGCTAAGGCGCTAAAGGGTCGCTAAAGGGGTCAGAGCAATTTTCCGGTTACAACTGTTTCTGGAAAATTGCTCTGACCCCTTTTCGCAGCAGCTTCACCTGGCGGTTGAAGTTGCTGCAGGCGTCGCAGATCGCAAGGTGCAGGCGCAGCCGCACGCGCTCGCCGAAGCTCAGGTCGCCGTCGCTTGCGCGAGAGATGAGCCGCGAGGCTTCCTTGCAGTCGATTTTCATTTGCGCAGCCAGCCTTTTTCCAGGCACTCGCGCAGCGCCATGCGTGCGCGGTAAAGGAGCACCCAGCAATGGGTCGGGGTAATGCCGAGTTCTTTACAGATATCGCCGGTCTCGAAGCCGAGGTGCTCGCGCATCAGGAACACCTGGCCGGTGCGCGCGGGCAGCCCGGCGAGGCATTCCTCCAGCGCCGCCAGGAACTCCTTCTGCTCGAGCGCCTGCTCGGGCCAGTCCTGCGGCGGCTCGCGCCAGTGGCCGGTCTGGTCGAAGAGCGCGTCGAAGTCCTCCACGCTGGTCTCGCCATCCATTGCCTGATGACGCGTTGAACGCCGGATCGCGTCGATGATCTTGTGCTTGAGGATGCCGGTGATCCAGGTCCGCAGGTTGGACCTTCCGGCGAAGGACCCTTCCGCCGCGAGCGCGGCGAGAAGGGTTTCCTGTACGGCGTCTTCGGCGGCTTCGCGAGTGCGAAGCTGGAGCGAGGCGTAGCGCAGCAGGTAGGGCCTGAGCGCCTCGACCTCGCGGCCGAAGTCGCGCTGGGCTTCGCTCGCCAACTAGCTCAGTAGCGCTGCTGGCCCTTGATGCTCCACGGAATGACCGGGCCGCTGCTCTCGCCGGCCTCGCCGTTCTGGCGCGGGGCGGCGTCCTTCTTCGGCCGGCCGGGACGGAAGGTGACCGAGAAGATCTTGAGCGGGGGAACCTTGGGCGGCGACTCGAGGAACTTGCAGTCGGACTCGCTCGGCACGGAAAGGAGCGCGCCGAGGCGCTTGCCGTTCAGGAGGACGGTGTAGCGCAGCATGTGCATCGATCCTGCCGCCGGCTGCGCCACGATGTCGTACTTGCCCAGCTTGTATTGCTTTCTCTCAACCATTCGGTGTGTGTCCCCAAATCGCTATTGGAAAAAAGAACCAGCTCCTCAGGACTTTGCCGCCCCGCCCCGGCGCTTGGGTTTCCCGGCCAGGGCCGCATCGCAAAGGGCAGCGACGTGTTCCTCGCCGAGATTCAACGCATTGGCCTTCAGTTGCTCGATCTCGTTGCGCTCCAGCTTGTCGATGCGCTCGGGCGTCCAGTCGGAAGCCTGCTGCGCAACGGGTGAAGCAGATCTAAAGCGGATCGCCATGGCGAGCCCTCCGTGAAAAAGCGAAGCAGAGGGATCAGCGAGGGGCGTGGCGGAGATCCGAGCTTCGGAACGAGTAAGCCGCCATTTTGCCATAAAAATCAAGCCGAACCAAGTATCTAGGCGCGCCAGGCGCCGCTTCTAGAAGGGCAGCGGCTCCGAAGCGATCGGCGGCTCGGCGCCTTCCTCGCCCTGCAGCGAATGCGCGCCGACGCCGAGCAGGCGAACGGGGCGCGTCGAGGCTTCGGTGCGCTCGAGGAGCGTCTGCGCGCGGTTGACGATCTCGACGCGCGCGTCGCAGGCGTGCTCGGCGGTGTGGCTGCGCGTCACGGTGGTGAAGTCGGCATAGCGCACCTTGATCGTGATGGTGCGCGCGCGCAGCCCCTTGCGCTTGAGGTCGGCGGCCACTTCCTCGGCAAGGAGCTGGATCTGCCGGTTCATCTCCTGCCAGTCGTCGAGGTCCCTGGCGTAGGTCGTCTCGCACGAGATCGACTTCGTCGGCCGGTCCGGCTCGACGGGGCGGTGGTCGATGCCGTGCGAGAGCTGGAGCAGCCATTCCGCCAGGCTGCCGACGGTTTGCGCGAGCACCGCAGGATCCGCGGTGCGGATGTCGACGAGGCGCTCGACGCCGATCGCGCGCAGCTTCTTCGCGGTCACCGGGCCGACGCCCCACAGCGCTTCGACGGGAAGCTGCTGCAGGAACGCCTCGACGCGCTCGGGCGCGATCACGGTGAGGCCGTCGGGCTTGCGCCAGCCGGAGGCGATCTTGGCGAGGAACTTGTTCGGCGCCACGCCGGCAGAGGCGGTGAGGCCGACGGTCTCGAGGATCGTCTTCTTGATCCGCCGCGCCACGTCGACCGCGAGCGGCTCGCCCCACAGGTTCTCGGTCACGTCGAGGTAGGCCTCGTCGAGCGAGAGCGGCTCGACGAGCGGGGTCGCCGAGCGCAGGATCTCCATCACCTGCTGCGAGGCCGCCTTGTAGCGCGTGAAATCGGGCGGCACGATGACGAGCTCGGGGCACAGCCGCACGGCGCGCGCCATCGGCATCGCCGAGCGCACGCCGAACTTGCGCGCCTCGTAGCTCGCCGCGGCGACCACGCCGCGCGATTCGGGCGAGCCGCCGACGGCGAGCGGCTTGCCGCGCAGCTCCGGTTTGTCGCGGCTCTCGACCGACGCGTAGAACGCGTCCATGTCGACGTGGATGATGCGGCGCGTTTCTCCCAACCCTAGTTCAGCTTGCCGGTGAGGTACCTCAGGCGCCCGGCGAGCGAGCCGAGCATGGTTTGCGCGAACGCCGGGCTCACCTTGACGAGGGTGAGGAACGCCTTGCGGCTGATCGGCTGCACGGAGCTGTCGATCTCGGCGCTGACGTCGGCAATGCGCAGCGCCGAGGGGTCGATCAGCGCCACCTCGCCGAACACGCCGCCCGGGCCGAGGCGCTCCACCGTGAGCCCGCCGATGGACACGCGCACGCGCCCCTCGACTACCGCGTACATGCGCAGGCCTTTCTGCCCCTCGGTCACGATGTTCGTGCCCTGCTGGTAGAAGACCGGCGCGTCGTCGGCCAGGCCGTTGACCAGATCGGCGAGCACCTGCGGCTCGAAGGCCGCCGATTCCTTCAGCACCGCGTCGGGCGAGAGCACGCTCGCCGCTTTGAGCTGCGTGATGGTGTTGCGCAGGCGATGGATCATGACGCTCATCATCATCACCGCGAAGTCCGGCTTCCTGGCGAGCGCGGCCTGGAACTCGCTGTCGTCGAGGGCAATGACGCGGCAGGCCGTCTTCGCCACCGCCGAGGCGCTGCGCGGCGCGTCCGAGATCACCGCCATCTCGCCGAAGATCTCGCCCGGCCGGATGCGGCCGATGGTGCGGCGGCCGGCGACGAGGCCGACCTCGCCCTTCAGCAGCAGGTACATCTTGTTCCGGCGCAGGAGCGGGATCGCGCGCTGGTTCTGCGAGAAGATCTTCTCGCCTTCGGCGAGCGTCTCGGGCTTGCCGGCCGACTTGAAGAATTCCAGCGCGACGGCCGGATCGTAGGTCTGCTGCTGCATTCAACCTCCGGGACAGTAAGATGCCACGAATCCCCCGGGAGGAGATTTTCATGCAAGGCAAGATTGGCCTCGAGGAACATTTTGCGATTCCGGACACGTTGGCCGACTCCAAGGGCTTCCTCGCCGACCAGACGTGGCCCGAGCTCGAGTCCAGGCTGACAGATCTGCAAGCGCGGCGCCTCGCCGAGATGGACCGCCACGGCATGCAGATGATGATCCTGTCGCTGAATGCGCCGGCCATCCAGGCAGTTCATGAGAGAAGGAAAGCCGTCGAGATCGCCAGGCGCGCGAACGATTTCCTCGCCCGGGAAGTCGCAAAGCGCACCGATCGTTTCCAGGGCCTGGCGGCGCTCGCCATGCAGGACCCGGACCAGGCGACGCGCGAGCTCGTGCGCTGCGTCAAGGAGCTCGGCTTTCGCGGCGCGCTGGTCAACGGCTTCTCGCAGATCGACGAGCCGAATTCGATGGTGTACCTCGACGATCCGCGCTATGCGGGCTTCTGGGCCGAGTGCGAGAAGCTCGAGGTGCCCTTCTACCTGCATCCGCGCAATCCGCTGCCGAGCGCGGCGCAGATCTACGAGGGACATCCGTGGCTGCTCGGCCCGACCTGGGCGTTCGGGCAGGAGACCGCCGTGCATGCGCTGCGGCTGATGGCGTCGGGTCTGTTCGACCGGCATCCGCGCCTGCAGATCATCCTCGGCCACCTCGGCGAAGGCCTGCCGTACAGCATCTGGCGCTGCGACAACCGCAATGCGTGGACCAAGGCGCCGCCGCGCTATCCGGCGAAGAAGCGCCTCGGCGAATACCTGCAGCAGAACTTCTACCTGACGACCTCGGGCAATTTCCACACGCCGACGCTCGTCAACGCCATGCTCGAGGTCGGCGCCGACCGCATCATGTTCTCGACCGACTGGCCGTTCGAGAACGTCGACCATGCCGCCATCTGGTTCGACGCGTGCACGATCAGCGAGGCGGACCGGCTGAAGATCGGCCGCACCAACGCCGAGCGCCTGTTCAAGCTGAATTAGTGCACTGACCCCGAATTATTTCTTGGGCGACTTGAGGCTCTCGAGCCAGGGTTTCCAGTCGACGGGACCCTGCGTGAAGCGCTTCTGCAGGTTGGCGAGCACGTTGGACCAGGCGCGCTCGAAGTAGTCGTAGGCCTTGTCCCATTCGCCGCCTTCGCCCCAGCCGGTGTGCGTGAGGCGAAGCGCCGTCTGGCCGTCGCCAGCCGGCGCCATGCGCACGATGACCACGGTGCGCTGCATGCGCGCTTCCGGAAGATGCGGCGGCGCGTTCCAGGTGAAGGAAAGCACGTGGTCCTTCTGCAGCGCGAGGAAGCGCATGTCGTCCGCGCCTTTCAGCCCAGGCGGTGCGTAGGGATTGATGTAAAGGCGGAACGCGCCTTCGGGCCGCGGCTCGACCACCGCCTCGGGCGCGAAGAAGGATTCGATGCCTTCCTTGGTCGTCCACGCTTCCCAGACGCTCGACACCGGAGCCTTGACGAGCACCGACTTGACGATCGTGCGCTCCTCTTTGAGGGCCGGCGTCGCCGTCATGCCCGGACGCCAGGGGCGCGGGAAGGTCGCGGGGCTCGCGTTGCCGTAGGGATCGACGGCGACCACGCCGAAGACGAAATCGTCCTTCGAGACGCCGGTGAGCGTGAAGCGGTTGGTGTTGCCGACATCGCGCGAGTGCTCCCACGTGGGCGTGCCGGGGCGGCGCCAGACGATGCGGTAGCCGGCGAGGTTCAGCTCCCGGCTCGGCGCCCAGCGCAGCGTGCTGTCGTTCTCGAGCTCGACCACCTCGATGCCCACTTCGCGCGGCGAGGAGGGCGCGAGCGCGAGCGAGGCAAGGCCCGCCGCGTTGACGCGCGCGACATTGGCGACGTAGCGAAAGTCGACGTAGTCGGGCAGGTCGCCGTACTGCACGCCGTGCTCGAGGCGCACGTCCTGGTGCTGGTGGCGATAGTCCTCGACCGGCTCGGTGAAGCGCACCGCGGCGTAGCCGCGCTCGAGGAACGGCAGGTGGTCGCCGCCGCGCAGGAAGCGGTCCGGCCGCGGGATCAGCTCGACGGTGAAGCCGCGCACGTAGCGTTCGCCCACTTCCTTCAGGTAGCGGCCGAGCTCGTGCGTCGGCGTGTCGTCCTCGCCGCCGGAGCGGGCGATCTCCGCCAGCGCCTGCCCTCCGGACCGGATCACGAAAGGAAGACCGTTGGCGAAGAGGCGTAGCTTCTTCTCGTTGCGCTCGCCGCGCGGACCGGTGGAGCTGCCGACGATGTCGTTGGTGATCATGCCGGCGATCGGCAGGCCTTTCTTCTTCGCTTCCTCGGCCCAGTGCGTCGCGCCGAGCAGCCCCTGCTCCTCGCCCGCGACCGCCATGAAGACGAGCGTCGCCTCGAAGTGGTGCGGCGCCATGGCGCAGGCGAGCTCCATCGCGACCGCCACGCCGGACGCATCGTCGTTCGCGCCCGGCGCGAACGACTCGGCATCCATGACGTCGGAGGCGCGCGAGTCGTAATGGCCGCTCACCACGTACACGCGCGGCTGCTTGCCTGGCAGCGTGGCGACCACGTTGGCGAGCTCGACCGGCTTCGGCACGCGCGGTCCGGCTACCTGGGTATACGAGTCGAGCTCGACCTGCAGCCGGCCGCCGGAAGCGCGCGAGCATTCGTCCAGCTCGGCCTTGATCCAGCGCCGCGCGGCGCCGATGCCCTGCGTGTCCGAATCGGTGCGCGAGAGCGTGTGGCGCGTGTGGAACGAGGCGAGCTTGCGGATGCGCGCCTCGATGCGCTCGGCCGAGACGGCGCGCACGATCGACTCGACCTGCGGATTGTGGTCCTTCGGCTGCGCGGCGCACGGCAGGGCCGCCGCCGCGAGCGCGACGAGGAGGCTAGTCCTCATAGCGGCTCGCCGGCTGCCGCGTCAGCGCCGCCGCGCCCCTGGGGCGCAGGCGGCGATCGAGCGCATCGATGTACGTATAGATGACCGGCACGACCACCAGCGTGAGGAGCGTCGAGGTGATCACGCCGCCGATGATGGCGCGGCCCATCGGCGCCTGCTGCTCGGCGCCTTCGCCCAGGCCGAGCGCGAGCGGCAGCATGCCGAAGCACATCGCGGTGGTGGTCATCAGGATCGGCCGCAGGCGCACCTGGCCGGCGGCGATCAGCGCCTCATCGCGCGCCAGGCCCTTCCTCTGTCCCTGGTTGGCGAAGTCGACGAGCAGGATGGCGTTCTTCGTCACCAGGCCCATCAGGAAGACGAGCCCGATCATGGAGAAGATGTTGAGCGTGGTGCCGGTGAAGAGGAGCGCGAGCATCACGCCGACCACCGAGAGCGGCAGCGAGACCATGATCGCCACCGGCTGCAGGAAGCTGCCGAACTGCGAGGCGAGCACGATGTAGATGAAGATCACCGCCATGGCGAGCGCGCCCACGATCGCCTTGTTCACTTCCTCCTGGTCCTCGATCTGGCCGCCGACGGCGAGCCGCAGGCCCGGCGGCAGCGCGTAGGACTTGACGAGCGCCTTGACCTCCTCGCCGACGTCGCCCGCCGGGCGGCCTTCCACGTTGGCGAAGAGCGCGATGCGCCGCTGCAGGTCCTGGCGGCGGATGTTCTCCGGATTGAAGACGTGCTCGATGGTGGCCACCGAGCGCAGCGGCACCACTTCCGGCGTGCCGCCGGGAAGCGCGCGGCCGGTGGCGATATTGAGGTTGGCGACGTCCTCGAGCGTGGTGCGGTTGGTGCGCGGCAGCTGCGTGATGACCTCGTAGTTCTGGCCGTCCGGCGCGAGCCAGTAGCCCGAATTCTCGCCGCCGATGAAGGCGCGCAGCGTCGCGCCGAGCTGCGCATGCGTGAGGCCGATCTCGGAGGCGACCTCGGGCCGCAGCCGCACGGAGAGGGCCGGCGTGCCTTCCTTGAGCGAGATCTCCATGTCGGTGACGCCGCGGATGGCCTGCACCTTCGCCTTGAAGTCGTCCATCACGCGGCGCATCTCGGCGTCGTCGTTGCCGAGCAGCGCCACGTACACCGCGGGATTGAAGCCCACGCGCAGCTCGATGCCGGGCGTCGCGGCGAGGCGCTTGCGGATCGCCTGCTCGAGCTCCTTCTGCGAGCGGCTGCGCTCGCTGCGCGGCACGAGGCGCAGGTTGATGCGCGCGGTGTTCTTGCCGCCCTCGGTGCCGATCGAGGTGTCCACCACCTCGATCTCCTTGAACTCGCGCAGCGCCTGCTCGACGCGCTGCACGCGCTCGTCGGCGTATTCGAGGCTCGAGCCCACCGGCAGCGTCAGGCGCAGGCTGGTGAAGCTCTCGTCGGCCTGCGGCATCATCTCCGCGCCGACGATCTTGGCGAGCGGCAGCGCGACGGCGAAGCTCGCCGCCGCGACGATGATGGTGACGATGCGATGCGCGAGCGCCGCGCGCAAGAGCGAGTCATAAAGCGCATGCACCTTCTCGAGCACGCGGTCGAAGCGCCGCAGCACCGGGCCGACCAGCGGCACGTTGCGCGCGCCTTCCGGCGGATCGCGCCACACGGCCGACAGCATCGGGTCGAGCGTGAACGAGACGAAGAGGGACACCAGCACCGCCGCGGCGACCGTGATGCCGAAGGGGAAGAAGAACTTGCCGACGATGCCGCTCATGAAGGCGATCGGCGTGAACACCGCGACGATGGAGAACGTGGTGGCGAGCACCGCAAGGCCGATCTCCTCGGTGCCCTCGCGCGCCGCCGCGTAGTGGTTCTTGCCCATGTGGATGTGCCGCACGATGTTCTCGCGCACCACGATGGCGTCGTCGATCAGCAGCCCGATGCACAGCGAGAGCGCCATCAGCGTCATATAGTTCAGCGTGAAGCCGAACGCATAGAGCGCGACGAAGGTGGCGATGACCGAGATCGGCAGCGCGAGGCCGGTGATGATGGTGCTGCGCCAGCTGCCGAGGAAAAGAAATACGATGAGGACGGTCAGCAGGCCGCCTTCCACGATGGTGCGCTTCACGTTGTCGGCCGAGCGCTCGACGAAGTCGGATGTCGAGCGCAGCAGGCGCAGCTCGGCGCCGGGCGGCAGCTGCTTCCTCACGAGCTCCGAGGCGCGCTTCAGGTTCTCGCCCACCTCGACGATGTTCGCGTCCTGCGCCTTGAAGACATAGAAGCTCACCGCCGGCCGGCCGTTGATGCGCGCGAGGCTCTGTCGCTCCCGCTCGCCGTCGATCACCTCGGCGATCTGCGAAAGGAGGATCGGCACGCCGTTCTTGCGCGCGACGATGATGCGGCCGAACTCGACCGGCGCATTGATGCGGCCGTCCACGCGCACGATCGCCTCGGCGCTCTTCGTCGCCACGGTGCCGACCGGCACGGCGACGTTGGCGCTCTTCAGCGCCGCGACGACCTGGTCGACCGTGAGGCCGAGCGCGATCAGCCGCGCCGAGTCGACGCGCACCTGGATCTGGCGCGTGACGTTGCCGCCGAGCGCGACGCGGCCGACGCCGCTCACGCGCTCGAGGCCCTTCTGCACCACCTGCTCGGCGAGGCGCGTGAGCTCGCGCGGCGAGAGGCGCTCGCCGACCAGGCCGTAGAAGGCCACCGGCTCGTCGTTCTCGTCGCCGCCGCGCTGCACCACCGGCTCCTTCACCTCGCGCGGGAAGCTGCCGCGGATCTGCGCCACCTTGTCGCGCGTCTCCTGCAGCACGCGGTCCTGGTCGACGTCGAGCCGGAACTCGATCCACGTCCAGCCGAAGCCTTCGTAGGAGGCGGACAGGATGCGCTTCACGCCCGCCACCGTGTTGACGGCGTTCTCGATCGGCTTGGCGACGTCGTTCTCGAATTGCTCCGGCGAGGCGCCGGGATAGTCGACCCTCACCGCGACGAAGGGCGGGCGCACGTCGGGCATCGCCTCGACGCGCAGGCGCTGGTACGAAAAGATGCCGAGCACGGAGAGCGCGACCATCACCATGGTGGCGAACACCGGGTGGTTGATCGCAACGCGCGTCATCCACATGGCGCTAGCCCGGGTTGGTGCTGTTGCGTTCCACGGTGCGCGCGCCGCCTTCGCCGCGCACGCGCGCGGGCTGGCCCGGCTGCAGGTTGTCGAACTTCGTCGCCACCACGTCTTCGCCGGCCTGCAGGCCGGAAACGATCTCGACCAGCTGGCTGCGGTCGTCGCGCGCGCCGGTGTTCACCGCGCGGCGCTCGAGGCGATTGCCGGCGACGAGCCAGACGTACGCCTCCGGCGGCTGTCCGCGCACCGCCGACACCGGCAGCGCGTCGGCCTCGCGCTCGGCGGCGAGCGTGAGCTGCACGCGGGCGAACATGCCGGCCTTGAGAATCGAGCCTTCGTTCCTGAGCGACACGTAGACGTGGATCGAGCGCGTGCCCGGCTCGGCGCTCGGATTGATGCGCTCGACCTTGCCGGGGAAGGCGCGCTCGGCGAGCCCCTCGATGGCGACCTTCGCCGGCATGCCGGGCTGGATCCTGGTGATGTCGGCGAGCGAGGCCTGCGCCTGTACCTCGAGGTCGGACAGGTCGACGATGCCGACCAGCGGCGCATCGAAGCCGACCTTCTCGCCCGGCTGCACGTGGCGCTTCGACACCATGCCGGCGATCGGGGCGCGCACCACGGCGTCGTTCAGCATGATCTGCGTCTGCTCGAGCTGCGCCCGCGCCAGCGCGAGGCCGGCGGCCTTCGTCTGGTAGGCGCCTTCGGAGAGGTCGTAGGCGTTCTGCGAGATGAAATTCTGCTTGAGGAGCTGCGCATTGGCCTTGCGCGTGCGCTCGGCGGTATCGAGATCGGCCTGCGCCGACTGCACCGCCGCGCCCCGCTCGGCGAGCTGCGCGCGAAGCTGCGCCGTGTCGAACTCGGCGAGCGTCTGTCCGGCGCTCACCCGGTCGCCTTCGCGCACCAGCACGCGCTTCACCTCCGCGGCGACCTTGGCGCGCACCGTGGCCTGCGACACCGCCTGCACGGTTCCCGGCAGCTCGATCTCGCTCGAAAGCCGCCGCCGCTCCAGGCGCACGATGTCCGACTGCATGAATTCCAGCGGCGGCTTGGCGGCCTTCTTCTGCGCCTCTTCCTGCGCCTGGCGCTTGTGCACGTTGAAGACGACCGCCGCCGCGATCGCGGCGACCGCGACCGCCCCTGCGCCGAGCCATCCCCGGGTGCTGTTCCTCATCGAGCCGCGATTATCCGCGCTCCGGCCGGCTTTGCCCGCCCGTACGCGATAAAGCGGCCAAAGTGAGCGACGAAGCGCAGCCGGCGCCGACGAATGCCGCTCAGCGGCGGTCCACCATGATGCGCGCCCCCTGGTAGAAAAGGACGAGCGCGCCGATCTGGATCAGGTGGTAGAGGTCGTTGTGGTTGAAGGCGGGGTGCGGCGCGATGCGCACGGCCTGCACGGCGGCGGCGGCGGCCGACACGGCGGCGCCGCCGATGATCCAGCGCGATGGCGGCTCGCGCCAACGCGCCGCGTGCAGCAAGGCCACCACGAGAAGCGCGCCCGCGCTGTCGGCGATCACCCAGCCGTACGCGTCGTGGCGCAGCATCCAGAGCGTGAACGCGGCGAGCTCGAGCAGCGCCAAGAGCAGAACCGCCCGCCGCGCCAGGCCGCGCGCGGTGGCGAACGCCGATCCGGCCAGCATGCCGGCGCTCACGATGCCGATCATCAGCACGGTCGGCGTCCATAGCATCTGCAGCGCGAAGCCGTGGTGCGCGCCGCCCAGCGCGGCGCCGATTGCCAGCGCCACGAAGGCGGCGCCCCAGGCGAGGCGCGACACCTGTCCGGCGGCCGCGCGCAGCACCAGCACGCCCGCGATGGCGGCGACCAGCGCGAGCGCGAAATCGGTGGCGGCAGTGGCGGGCTCGGCGATGGGTCTGTCGCTATTTAGGCAGCTGGGGTCGCGTGGCCAGCACGAAGAAGAGCGAGCCCAGTCCCGCCAGCAGCGCGAGGATGGTGAAGCCGACGCGGTAGTTGCCGGTCGCGTCGGCGAGGATGCCGGCGATCATCGGGCCGCCGACCTGGCCGACGACGATGATCATGAGCGAGATGCCGAGGATCATGCCGATCGCGCTGCGGCCGAAGTAGTCGGCGCGGATCGCCTGCATGAACGGGCCGCGCAGGCCCCAGGCCGCGCCGTGCAGGAGGGCGAACGCCAGCACCATGGCGACGTGGGTGGCGTAGGTCAGGAGAAGGAGCGCGACCATGTGCGCGACCATGCACGTCGCCGCGATCAGCCGCTTTTCGTAGCGATCGCCGATCAGCCAGCCGATCGCCACGCCGCCGATCTGCGCCAGCGTCAGCAGCGTGTAGACGAGCGACGCCTGCTCGAGCGTGTAGCCCAGTCCCTGCTTCATGTGGGTGATCGAATGCACGCTCACCGCGTGCACGACGAAGAGCGCGAAGCCGTGGCCGAGCGAGAGGAGCCAGAACGCCGGCGTGCGCAGCGCCTCGCGCGCCGTGAAGTCGCGCTGCGCCTGCAGGGCGCGGTATTCCGCCGTCGTCTCGGGCGTCTTCGGCGGCAGGCCGTCGACCGTCTCGCCGTGGTCCTCGGGGCGGCGCTTGATCACCATGGCGAGCGGCACGCCGACCACGATCGCGATCACGCCGGAGGCGAACGAGGTGGCGCGCCAGCCGAAGGTCTGCAGCGACCAGGCCACGAGCGGCACCGAGATGCCGCCGAGCGCGAGGCCGATCGACATCGAGGAAAGCGCGCGGGCGCGCCAGCGCTCGAACCAGTTGATGAGCGCCACGTTGAGCGGAAAGAAGCCGCACAGGCTCGAGCCGAGGGCGACCACCAGGAAGGCCGCGTAGAAGCCGCCGAGCGAGTCGGTCTGGCTGAGGAGCATCAGGCCGCAGCCGAAGACGAAGATGCCCAGGCGAATGATCCCCTGGGGCCCGAAGCGGTCCAGGAACCAGCCGAGCACCGGGCCGAGGATCGCGGACTCGAACTGCATCAGCGCCGCGGCGCCGGAAAGCGCCGTCTTGCTCCAGCCGCGCTCGGCCTGCAGAACGGCGACGTAGGCGCCGAAGGACTGGGTCATCAGGCCCGCCTGGAGAAACTGCAGCGCGGAACCGGCGCCGACCATGTACCAGCCGTAGAAGAGTTTCTTAGAATGGCGCATGACCATCTCAATGTATCAGGCTTCCGCGCCGCGCTTCGCCAACATGCTGCGAAACCTGTCGGCGCTCATCGACAAGGCCGAGGCGCACTGCGCCGCGAAGAAGATCGATCCGCTCGCGCTCACGACCTATCGCCTCTATCCCGACATGTTCCCGTTCACGCGCCAGGTGCAGATCGCGTGCGACACGGCCAAGGGCGCGGTCGCGCGCCTCGCCGGCGCCGAGATCCCCAAGCACGAGGACACCGAGCAGACCTTCGCCGAGCTGAAGGCGCGCATCGCGAAGACCATCGAGTTCGTCGAGTCAGTCCCGGCGGCGAAGATCGACGGCAGCGAGGAGAAGGAGGTCGTGCTCGCCATGCGAAGCGGCGAGCGCCGCTTCAAGGGCATGCAATACCTGCTCGGCCATGCCTACCCGAACTTCTACTTCCACGTCACGACCGCCTACAACATCCTGCGGCACAACGGCGTCGAGGTGGGCAAGGGCGACTACATCGGCAAGCCTTGAGCGGGTTTACTGCTTGAACGGCGCGCCGAGCTGCTCGCAGTGCTCGCGCGAGTACTTGGCGCCGATCACGTTCGAGTCGTCCGGGCCGCCGTTGACGGCGACGATCTTCTCGTTCCTCAGAATGAAGCTCATCGGATAGAAGCCGTCGTAGGCGCCGGCCTTGTTCTTGTCGTTCACCCAGACGCACACGCCCCAGCCGTATTGCTCGCCGCGCACCGGCGTGGCGCGCTGGTAGAGCTTCTTCGGCCCGGCGCGGAACTCGACGATCGCATCCTTCGGATCGGTGAGGCGGATGCCGAGATAGCTCTTGATCTCGTCCTGGAAATGCACCGGCGCGGGCCCGTAGTTGGCGGAGTCCATCTCGGCTTTGGTCACGGTGGTATCGCACGCGGCGAGCGCGAGCGGCAGCGTCAGAATGGCAGCGAGGCGTTTCATCGGTCCCCCGTAGTTGTGTCTTGGGCTAAGCGTAATTCAGCAGGATGCCGGCTGTTTCTCCCGGCATGGAAACGTGAGGATAGTGGTGAGTCGCGAGCTCGTGGTAGCGCCACGCCTTGTCGTTTCGCGCGCGCT
>DATDCR010000335.1:0-14718 GCA_036524215.1 Burkholderiales bacterium | reverse complement strand
TAACGTGAAATCATCAGAAGAAGTGCCGTCTATCATAGCCGCCGCCATCTCGGCAGCCACTCAATCCGACGGCTTAATCAATTAGTCGTATGAACACTGCACTGCGACTGCCGGTGATAGCCGACGCGGAACGGATCAACGCCCTGATTCACCGCTGAAAACGCAGTTGGTGCGGCGCCTGCTAGGCGGGTGAGCGGAGGCGGGCGCGGACGAGGTCGATGTGCTGCCGGAGCGCATAGAGCTCGTCGGCGTAGGAGAGCGGCACGTGCACGCCGGAGACGCGGCTGTCGAGCTTCTCCAGCGACTCGAGGAGCTCGGCGCGGCTGCGCTCGCCGGCCTCGAGCTCGTTCTCGATGAGCTGCAGGTTGCGATACCAGCGGAAGATGCGCGAGCGCACGCGGAACTTGTAGAGCGGCGGCAGCAGGCGCGAGATCGGGATGAGGATCGCGACGATCGAGAAGAGCGCGACCCACATGCGGTCGATCAGGTTGGCGAGCCAGAAGGGCAGGTAGCGCTGCAGGAGCGGCGGGCCGTTGCGGTAATAGCGCTCCGCGTCCTTGGCGAGCGGAAACTCGTTGTGCGCGGCGCTCGGGAAGTCGCCGGCGCGCGCGATCCAGCCCGGGCCGCTGTGCAGGCGCGAGGCGGCCTGCACGAAGAGCTGCACGATCGCCGGATGGATGTCCTCGCGCGCCACGAGCGAGGTGGTCGCGGCGATGAGCTGGAGGTCGTGCGAGGGCGCGTCGAGCGCGAGGTGGGCCACGCCGCGCGGCAGGATGACCGGCGAGATGTAGCGGTAACGCCGTGCATAGGCTTCGGCCTGCGAGAACTCGAACAGGCCAATGCCGGGCGTCTGCAGCAGCATCTGCACCATCGGCGACTCGGGCGCCGAGACGAAGACGATCGCGTCGAGCTTGCCTTCGAGCAGGCCCATCACCGCCTCGGTGTCGCCGAGCGCGGAACGTGTAAGGTCGTCGCGCTCGATCTGGTTGGCGGCGAAGAGGCGCATCACCAGGCCCGGTGCGCCGCTGCCGCGCGCGCCGATGTTCACGCGCTGGCCGCGGAGCTGGATGAGGTACTGGAAGTTCTCGATCGACTGCAGCCGGTAGAAGATCCACACCGGCTCGAGGAAGAGGCTCCCCAGCGACTCGACCGGCTCGGTTTCCTGGTTATCGGCCGTGCGGATGGTCTCGCTCGCGCCGCCTTGCACGAACGCCAGGTCGACGCGCTCCTTGCCGTCGCGAAGCAGCCTCAGGTTGTCGCGCGAGCCGAGTGTCTGGCGCAGCTCGACCTCGATGCCGTAGCGCTTGAGCTCGGCCGCGTAGCGCCTGCCGAATTCGGCGTAGGCGCTCTGCTCGGGGCCGGTGGCAAGCACGACCTTGCGCGGCGGCGTCGGGTCGAGAAGGAAGTACGCCGCGACGAGCAGCGCGACGCCGAGGACGAAAAACGGCCCCCAGGCGATGAAAAGGTCGCGGATCGAGACGAGCGTCTCGCGGACGATGCGTGGCAAAGGAGGAGTTAGTGCCCTGACCCCGAATTCCGGGGAAGGGGGAAGTCTACTTCAGGCGGCCGGAGAGCCAGTGACCGCCGCCGGAGTGGTTGTCATTCGAGTGACCACTGTTCGAGCGGCGTGGCTCGGGGGCGGCGCCGAGGCGCGGCGCGGGCTGCGCGGCGGGGGCGCGGACGACCGACGCTTGGTGCTGCGCTTGCTGTTGCACCTGCTGCTGCACCAGAGGCGCGGCCCGCCAGTGTCCCGAAGGAGGGGGAGAGCTGGGCAGGCTGCGCACGGCGGGCGCGCTCTGGATGATGGGCCTGCGCTGCGATTCGGGCACGTTGTGCCACGGGATCACCTGCACCTGGCGCGGCGCGTGGGAGATCGGCGCGGCGTGCGCCTGGCGGATATAGCCGGGGCGCTCGTATCGCGGGTAGTAGTGGTGCGCGTACACCGGCCGCGCGGCCCAGGGGCGGAAGTACGCCGGGCGATACGCGGGCCACCACCACGTGCCATACACGACCAGCGGGTCGTAGTAGCGCGCATAGACGACCGTCGGATAGACCGGCTGCACGACGATCGTCGGTCCCTGCTGGTAGACGTACTGGTAATCGTCGCTGCGCAGGTAGCCGTTCGCCGAGGCGCGCGCCCGCAGCTGCTGCACCGTCGCGTCGACATATTGCGGGATGCCGCGATAGGCCTCGCCGACGTCGGCGAGCCATTGCGGGCTCTCCGAGATGCGGATCAGCACGTCCGGATACGCCACCAGGGCCTTGACGCTCGGATGCCAGAGCGTGCCTTGCACCGTCGCGAGCGCGGCGTCGCCCTGCAGTTGCGGGTTGGCCCGCATCCATGCCGCGGCGTTCTGCACGTCGTCCGGGTACACCGCGGCGTTCAGGATGTGATTCAGCAGCGGGTCGGGATAGAGCGCGATCGGCGCTAGGAGCGAATCGAGCTCGGCCTGGTTGAACACCCGCTGCGCCTGGGCGCTTGCCGCGCCGAAGGCGAGGGCGAGACCGATCAGCAGGTGGATGAGCCTTTTCACGAGGCCACTGTAGGCGCCTCGTCCAGCGGCTGCTGAATCAATGTGTAACCAGATGTTTGGGCATGAAAAGTGCCCCTTTGGGCGCTGATGAAGCTTGTTTTTGCGCTTGGCTTTACTCTCCTGGCATCGACCGCGCTGGCGCAGGAAGCGACCGACAAGCTTTTCGATTCGCTCGATCTCGACGGCGACGGCTACGTCTCGCTCGCCGAGGCGGCCGGCACGGGCGCGGTGATCGAGCGCTTCGACAAGGGCGACAGGAACCGCGACGGCAAGCTTTCGCGCAAGGAATTCCATAACCTGAAGAAGGTGAAGGTGCGCGTTGCCCATACCCGCAGGGAACGCGAGCGCCTCGCCAAGGCGAAGCAGGAGAAGGAGCGCTCGGCCGCCGTCGGCGGATCGGCGCCGGCGCGCTAGCGGCCGGCCACGGCGCGCAGCGCGCGCTCCGGCACGGGCTGCTCCTCGTAGCGCAGGTTCTGCGTGGCGACGATCGCCTTGACCGGCAGGTGATCCGAGGCGACGCGCGCCAGCGGCGAGCGATGCGCCTTCAGCGCAAGCAGCGCCAGGCGCGGGCGCACCCAGACGCGGTCGAGCGCGACGAGCGGCCAGCGCGAAGGAAATGAGCGGTCGGCGACGGAGTGCCCGAGCAGCCGGTTGAGCCAGCGCAGCGGCCGGCTGAGCGGCAGCCATTCGTTGATGTCGCCGAGGATGACGAGGCGCTCGTTCGTCGCGCGCATCAGCTCGAGGAGCTTGCGCACCTGCCAGCGCCGCTCGGCGGGAAACAGGCCGAGGTGGGTGACGATCACGCGCAGCTTCTGGCCGCACACCTCGAGGTCCACGTCGAGCGCATTGCGCGGCTCGCGCCGCCCGTAGCCGAGGTACAGGCGGCGCACCTCGAGGACCTTCCTCGTGGTCAGCAGGGCGTTGCCGAACGGGCCGTCGTGGCGCAGAAGCGTGAGCCCCGGGATCACCTGCATGCCGACGCGCTGCCCGATGTAGTCCAGGCGGTAGTCGACTTCCTGCAGGCCGACGGTGTCGCACTCGAGCTCGCGGATCACCTGCGCCGTGCGCGCGGCGTCCTTGCGGCCGTCGATGCCGACGCAGCCGTGCACGTTGTAGGAAGCGATGCGCAGGCAGCTCTCGGGCATCTGGTCCGAGAGCGCCTGCCAATTAGCCAGGCTGTCGGCGTGCCTGCTCATCGATGGCGGCGTCGGCGGCGGTGATGCGGCGGCTCATCTTCGTGAACCATTTCTTCACCGCGAAGATGCCGCCGGTGAGGAGCGCGACCGCGCCGCCGACGAGCCACCAGTTCACATCGCCGGTGCCGGTGAGCGCGGTCTCGATCGCGTCGCCGAAGATGGTCGTCGCGATCGTGCCGGGCAGCAGGCCGATCGCGGTGCCGACGACGACGTGCCACAGGCGCATGTGGATCGCGCCGGCGACGATGCTCTCGACGGCGAACGGCGCGATCGGCACGAGGCGCAGCAGCGTCATCGCGAGAAGCCCGTACTTCTTCAGCACGTCGATCATGCGATCGAGGCGCGGGCCGGCGAGGCGCCGCACGGTGTCGCGCTTCATGCGCCGGCCGATGTAATAGGTGACGACCGCCGAGGCGACGATGCCGGCGAGCGAGTAGCCGAAGCCGAGCCACGGGCCGAAGGCGATGACGGCGGCGAGCGTGATGAGCGGCCGCGGAAACATCACCAGGCAGGCCGGCGTATAGAGCGCCATCACGACGAACGGCGCCCACGGCTGCACGCCGAAGTCGTGCGCCCAGCCGATCACGGCCTCGGGGCTGACCGCGTGCGCCACCGGGCTCCAGCGCCAGAGCACCGTAAGCGCGGCGATGACGGCAAGGATGCCGCCGAGCATGATCCACGCCGGCTTCTCGACCGGCAGCGGCTCGTCCTCCTCGTGGTGGCGGTCGAGGAGCAGCGCGTCGAGCGCGATCGGCTCGTCCGGATCGGCCACCGAAGCGACGCTGATCACGGCTTCGGGCCACTCGGGCAGGTCGTCGAGCTTGCGCATCGAGCGCCCGTCGTGCGCCAGGCTGTCGATCGCGGCGCCGAGGCTGCCGAGGCGCTCCACCTCGAGGCGCAGCTTCTCGGGCGCGACGCCCAGATGCTCGGCGACCACGCGGTCGCGGAAGCGCCGGATCGCGTTCGCGACCTGCGCGCGCCCGCGCGCCTCGATCGCCATGTCCGCCTCGGTATCGAGGCCCATCGAGCGGTTGCAGAGGTTCGAGCTGCCGATGCGGATCACGCGCTCGTCGACGATCATCAGCTTCGAGTGCACGTCGACGCAGGAGCCTTCCGCCAGGCCCGGCACGTGCGGGTAATAGACGCGGAAGCGGCCGTGGCGGTCGGCCTTGCGCAGGCGATCGATGAGCCGCGTGCGCAGCACGTGCATGGTGTGCTCTTCGAGCCAGCCGTGCGAGAGCAGGCGCAGCACGAGCACGATCTCCGGCCCGTCGGGCTCCGCCAGGCGCTTCTCCAGCGCGGCGGCAATGCGCGGCGCGGTGAAGTACTGGTTCTCGATGTAGAGCGTGCTGCGCGCGGCGGCGATCATGTCGAGGTAGAGCTTCTCGACTTCCTTCACCGCCGGCGTCTCGCCGCGCGCGGGCGCGGTGCGCGCGATGGCGACTTCCACGCCCTGCAGATCGGGCTGGAAGCTGGTCGGCCACGGATCGTTGTCGCTGATGCCGCGGAAGCTGACGGGCTTCAGCTTCTGCCCGGTGGCGGCGAGCCAGCGCTCGCGCGTCAGCGTGGCGAGGCTGCGCGCCGCCTCGCCGTCGAGCGCGACCATCAGGTCGTGGAACGGCGGATACGCCTTGCCATACGCCACGCGGCGCGGATCCTCGGGCGCGTGCTCGGGGCAATCCCAGCGGCGCACCGTGAGGTCGATGCCGCCGAGGAAGGCCACCGTGTCGTCGATCACCACGATCTTCTGGTGATGCGAGCCGGCCACCGGATGCGTGTCGTCGTAGCGCAGGTGCACGCGGCGCGCCGGCTTCCAGCCGAAGCCGTAAAGCGGCGGGAATTCGCGGTCCGTGCCGAACACCATCGGGTAGTCCCAGTTCAGCACGTGCACGTGCAGCGAGTGGCGCCGGTGCACGAGCCAGTTCAGGAACTCGCCGAGCAGCGCCGGCGGGCCCTGCGGCGGCACCTCATCGAAATGCAGCCGCGTCTGGCTGTTGAAGTCCCAGCCGAGGATGGTGATCGAGCGCTTCGCGCGCAGCGCGGCTTCGTAGAAGGCGCGGAAGTAGTCGCAGGCATCGACCAGGAACGCGACGCGCTCCGCGCGCGCCATGGTCCAGCAGTTGTAGCCCGGCCTGAGGAGCGACTGCCTGTTCGGCGCCTCGTCGACAGGCGCCGCCGGTACGACGCTTCCCTTGCGCCGCATCCCGCGGTCGAGATAGAGCACGCTGCCCATTTCCCTACCGCGCGCCCAGGCGCGGCGTGGTTCCGGCGGATGCAGGCGGCGTGGCCACGGCGGGAGGCGTCGTCGCAAGACCTGGCGCAGTCGGCGTTGTGCCCGTGGAGGGGGTGGTGGTCGTATTGGGAAGCGGCGGCGTGTCGCTGATGCCGCGCGGGAAGCGGCTGTCGCTCGTGTTCGCCCGCGGCGCGCTGGCGCCGACCGCGGCCGAGGTGCCGGCCTGCACGGCGGCGGCCGGGCTCTGCGTTACGACCGTCGTACCGGCGCCCGTGTTGATGTTTCCGCCGACGAGCGCCGTGCGCAGCTGCTCGGCCGTGGGCGTGGCGATGCCGCGGGAGATCAGCGTCTGGCGCGCCGCCTCGAGGACCTGCGCGATCTGCGTCGCGTTCATCGTGCCGGTGGGTGTGAAGGTCGCCACCTGCGTCACGCCCGGCGCGATCGTGGTGGTCAGCGTGACCGGCACGCCGAGCGCGAGCCCGTTGACGAGGTTGGCGAAGTTGACGTCGCCGCCGGCGAAGGCGACGAGCTGCGGCGCGAGGCGCTGCACGTCGAGCACCGGCGCGGCGTTGTCCTGCGCCACCCCCAGCTGCGCCTGCGCGCCGGCGCTGAAGGCGAGCGCCGCGGCAAGCAGAAGAGCGCGTTTCATGGCTTCACCTCGGGTAGATGCCGGGGAGCTGCTGCACCCCGTTGATCGTGGTGATCGTGCCGCCGACGATCGCGGTACGGATCTGGTCTTCGGACGGATTCAGGATGCCGAGCGCGGCGAGCTGCTGCAGCGCCGTCTCGCGCACCGCGACCGGCTCGGCGGGCGCGCTGCCGCCCGCCGCGGAAGTGACCGGCGCCGTGCTCGTCACCGGCAGCGGCGTGCCGGCCGCGACGACCTGGCTGCGGATCGACGCCGGATGGTCGCTCGTGTTCAGGATGCCTGCGGCGTGGATGCGCCCGCTCGGAATCTCGATCGGTCCGCCGGCGAGCATGCGCGCCATCTGCTCCGCCGTCGGCTGCGGCTCGCCGAGCGCCTGCAGCTGCGCGCGCGCCCGATCGAGCGCGGCGACGGCATCCACCGCCGACAGGCGTCCCGAGGGCCGGAAGCTCGTTACCTGGAGCATGCCGTTCGCGAGCGGCGTGACGAGCATCACCTCGTTGCCATTGGTGAGCGCGCCGAGCAGATTTTGCACATTCGGATCCGGCGCCTGCGCAACGGCGAGCGTGGTAGCGAGAGCTAGGGCAATTGCTGCAAGCAGGCGAGGCAGCATGCCTGCCTCATTGCAACTTCTGTGCCGCCGCTAATTCGGGGTCAGGGCACTAATTAAAGCTTCAGGAGCTTGCGGGCGTTGCCGTTCAGGATCTTCGCGCGATCTTCCGTCGAGAGCGGCACGTGCTCCATCCAGCGCACGCCGGGTGGATTCGGCACGAACGGATAGTCGACGGAAAAGAGGATGCGGTCGACGCCGAGCTCCATCACGCTGCAAAGGAGCGCGGCATCGGAGAAGTTGCCGCTGGTCGTGATCCAGAAATGGTTGCGGAACGTTTCGCGAAATGGCGTGCTGCGGTTTCCCTGGCGCGCGAGGGCCATGTCGATGCGCCACAGAAGAAAGGGCAGGCCTTCGCCGAGATGGCCGAGGATGATCTTCAGCCCCGGATATTTCTCGAACACGCCGGAGAGGACGAGCCGGATGCCCTGCGTCGCCGTTTCCACCGTGAAGCCCCACGCGGCGGTCAATAGTCCGGGGAACTCCTTCAGGTAGTCCTTGTAGTACGCCTCGACCACCGCCGGATGCGGCACCGCCGGATGCACATAGATTGGCACGTCCAGTGCCTGCGCCCGCTCGAAGATCGGCCAGAAGCGCTGGTCGTCGATGAAGAGCTTCTGAGCGTCGACCCAGGTGAGGCCGTGGATCATCGCGCCCTTGAAGCCGAGCTTCGTCACCGCGCGCTCGAGCTCATCGGCCGCCGCCTTCGGATTCGCCGTCGGAAGGCTGGCGAAGCCATGGAAGCGTCCACTGGATGCGTCGACGACGTGCTTGAGACGATCGTTCGCCGCGCGCGCGACACCAGGTCCCGTTTCCGCATCCAGCCGCTGCGTCGCCGGCGCGCTGTGCGAGAGCACCTGCACGTCGATGCCGGCTTCGTCCATCTCCTTGATGCGCAGCTCGGCGACGTCGACCAGCCGGTCGCGCAGCGCCCCCGGCCGCGCCTCCGGGCCGCCTTCCTTCCAGTGCTTCGCGACCTCGACGTCGAGGTAATGCTCTTCCAGTGCAATGACTTGCGTCTTCATGAATTCGGGGTCAGGTTGTTAATTATTTGAAAGGGAAGCCGCGCCGCCGGTACTGGATCATCAGCCAGCCGCCGAGCATGCCGCCGAGATGCGCGAAGTGCGCGACGCCGGCCGCGGTCTGCGTGACGCCCAGGACTAGCTCGAGCGCCGCGAAGCCGAAGACGAAGACGCGCGCCGGCAGCGGGATCGGCGGGAAGAGCAGCATCACGCGCCGGTGCGGGAAGTAGATGCCGAAGGCGAGGAGCAGGCCGTAGATGCCGCCGGAGGCGCCGACCATCGGCACCGGCGGCGAGCCCATCCAGGTCGTGATGACGAGATGCAGGATCGCCGCGCTCACCACCGCCGCGAAGTAGTAGAGCGTGTAGAAGCGCGAGCCGAACAGGCGCTCGATCTCGCCGCCGAACATGTACAGCGCCAGCATGTTGAAGAAGATGTGCGCCATGTTGCCGTGCAGGAAGCTGTACGTGACGATCTGCCACGGCTCGAAGTTCGACTCGATGCCGCCCGGCGGCCAGAGCGCGAAGAGGCTGTCGGGGCTGATGAAGAGGAAGATCGCGACGTTCGCGATCAGCAGCCATTGCGTGACGGGCGGCAAGGCCTCTCCCTATTCGACCTTGGCGCCGGAGTCGCGCACCAGCTTCTCCCAGTACGGCGTCTCGGCCTTCACGTCGGCTTCGAACGCGGCGGGCGAAGCCGACGGCGTCGCATCCATGCCCTGCAGCGCGATCTTGTCGCGCACGTCCTGCTTGGCGAGGCCCTTGTTGAGCGCCGCATGCAGGCGCTGGACCACGGCGGGCGGCGTTCCCGCCGGCACGAAGAGGCCGAACCAGAACGTGAAGTCGTAGCCCGGCAGGCCGGCTTCCTCGGCGCCGGGAATGCCCGGGACCGCGGGCGACGCGTTCTTCGAGGAGACGGCGAGCGCGCGCAGGCGGCCGGCACGCACGAAGCCCATCACGGTCGGCGCGGTGGCGAAGTTGACCTGCGTATCGCCGGCGAGGAGCGACTGCGTCGCCGGTCCGCCGCCCTTGAACTGCACGTGCGTGAACTGGATGCCGGCGACCGACTCGAAGAGCACCGACGCGAGATGCGGCGCCGATCCGTAGCCGGCGGAGGCGTGGAAGAGCTTGCCCGGATTCGCCTTTGCGTAGGCGAGAAGGCCCTTGAGGTCCTTGAAGGGCACGTTGTTGTTCACGCAGATCAGCGTCGGCCCGGTGGCGATGCGGCCGACCGCGGCGAAGTCCTTGTCGGGGTCGTAGGTGATGGTCTTGTAGAGCGCCCGGTTGATCGCCATGTGCGTGGCGTTCAGGATCGTGTAGCCGTCGTTCGGCGAGCGCGCCACGTATTCGTGCGCGATGTTGCCGCCGGCGCCCGGCTTGTTCTCGACGATCACCGGCTGGCCGAGGTCCTTCTGCATCTCGTCCGCGGCAAGGCGCGTGAGGAAATCGCCCGAGCCGCCCGGCGGATAGCCGACCACCAGCTTGAGCGGCTTGGTGGGAAACGCCTGCGCCCACAAGGGGGCGGAGAACATCATCGCGGCCAGCAGGCAGAACAGTCTGCTCATGGCTTCCCTTTCTTCAGTTGTTGCAGCACGCGGTCCGGATAATCGCTGATCACGCCGTCGACGCGCCAATCGATCATGCGCGCGATGTCGGCCGGCTCGTTGACCGTCCAGGCGACGATGCGGATGCCGAGCGCGTGCGCATCGTCGACGATCTTCTTCGTCAGCGCGCGAAAGTCGGGCGACCAGATGCGCGCGCCTTCACGCTTCAGGCCCTCGAGCGTCCAGCCTTCGCGCTCCGTCAGGTACACGGTCTCGATCGCCGGCGCCTCGCGCTCGACGATCTTCAGCGTGCGGTAGTCGAACGACTGGATGGTGGTGCGCTTCTCCAGCCCGGCTTTCCTCACCTCGCCGATCAGGGCGCGGGCGAATTGCCCGGCGCCGACGGTCTCGTCGGGATGCGAGGCGAGAAGCTTGGTCTCGATGTTGAAGCGCACGCTGCTCCTGCCTGCGGCCGCGAAAAGATCGGACAGGCGCGGGATGCGGGTGCCGTCGACCGGCTGCTGGTGCGGAAAGCGCCGCGCGTATTCGCTGCCGGGCCGGATACGGCCCACGTCGTAGCGGCGCAGTTCCTCATAACTCAAGGAGTGGATCGTTGGCGAAGGGGCAGTGACCCACTGCCCGTCGGGGCCGCGCGCGACATCGGGGTTCAGCCGCCGGTCGTGATGGACCACGACGACGCCGTCCCGGGTGATGCCGACGTCCAGCTCGAGGGTGGTGACGCCCATCTCCAGCGCGCGGGAAAATGCCGGCAGCGTGTTCTCCGGCAGATGGCCGCGCGTGCCGCGATGGCCCTGGACATCCATCACAGCACCATCTGGGTCTGCGTGGTGATGGAAAGGAGCTTGCCGCTCTCGTCGGTGATCCGCGTTTCCCACACGTGCGTGCGCTTGCCCTTGTGGATCGGCGTCGCCACGGCCTGGAGGTAGCCCGAGCGGCAGCCGGCGAGGAAGTTGGTCTTCGACTCGAGCGTCGCCGTGCGCTGGCCTTCGGCGAGATTGGCGACGGTGCCGGCCGCGCCGACCGTGTCGGCGAAGGCCATCAGCGTGCCGCCGTGGACGGTGCCGCCGACGGTGACCAGCCGGTCGTCGAGCTTCAGGCGCGCCACGACGCGCTCGGGCGTGACCTCGAGGAGCTCGATGCCCAGATGCGTGATGAGCCCGGTGTTCCATTCGACCTTCATAGGCTGAAGTCGACGTCGCCGGCGAAGCGCTCGATGCGCAGCTTCGACGCGAAAGGCTCGCGCTGCTTGCTGAACCTGGCGTGCAGCGCCTCGTTGCGCCGGTAGGCCTCGTAATGCTCTCGCGACTGGATGCCGTAGATCATGGCGTGCGCGCTCCAGCCGGTGGCGTCGGTCTCGGCGATCTTCAGGCGCCGCACGCCGAGGAAGCCGGGCTGGCGCAGCACCTCGGCGATGTGGCCGCCCTCGAGCCAGCGCATCACCTGCGCTTCGCCGCCGGGGGCGATCCAGAAGCGCACCACGAGGAAGAACTTGGCGTCGTTCATCGGCTTGGCACCATGGTCCACAGCATAAGGACGATTACCGCGAGAAGCAGCGCCGCGCTGAGCGCGAGCGACAAGTGTATGCCGACCAGGCTGCCGCCCAGGCCCACGGTGACGCCGCTGAACGCGCGCAAGCCGAGCGCCGACATCACGAACAGGCCGATCACGCGGCCGCGCACGCCCGGCGGCGCGTTGGTCTGCACCAGCGTCTGCGCCATCGCGAAGAAGGCGAGCTCGAGGAAGCCGGCGGCGAAAAGGAGCAGCAGGGCAAGCGGATAGGTCCGCGTCGAGGCGAAGCCGGCGACCGCGAGGCACCAGCCCATGGCAAGGAAGAACGCCGTGCGCGGATTCGGCGGCAGCAGCCCCCGGCTTTCGAGCGCAAGGCCCGCCACCAATGCGCCGGCCGCGTCGGCGGCGAGGAGGGCGCTGTAGGTCATGCCGCCGTCGGGATGGCCGAGGTCGTGCGCGAACTCGGGCATCTGCGCCTGGTAGGCGTTGCCGACGAGAAGCGAGGCGCCGCCCGCAAGGATGGTCATCGAGGTGATGACGCGGTTGCCGGCCACCGCGCGCCAGGTGGAGACGACATCGGCGAAGGCACGCACGCGCCGCTCGGCGGGGATCTCCTTGCGCTGGTAGGGCGCGCGCCAGAGCCAGAAGATGAACGGCACGTAGATGAGCGCGTTGAAGAGGATGCCCCACGCCGGCCCGAGCACGATGAGGATCAGGCCGCCGAGCGCCGGCCCCATCAGCAGGCCGAGCCAGCGCGCGGTGGCGGTGAGCCGGATCGCGCTGTGCAGCTGCTTCTCCTCGACGATGTCGTGGATGAAGAGCTGCGCCGCCGGGCTCCACAGCACGCCCGCCATGCCGTGGAAGACGAGCAGCACGGCGGCGTGCCACATCTGCAGCGAGTCGGTGAGGAAGAAGATGCCCCAGCCGATCGACACCAGCATGAAGATCAGCATGCCGGCCTGGATCACGCGGCGCGGATCGACGCGGTCGGCGAGGGCGCCCGACCAGATCGAGAAGAGGAGGAACGGCACCCAGTGCGAGATCACCGCGAAGCCGGCGAGCGCGGGCGACTGGAACTTCTCGAACATCATCCAGTAGCTGATGACGTGCTCGATCGAGTCGGCCATCATGGCCGACGCGGCGCCGAAGAAATACGCCCGGAAGACGGGCTGGCGCAGGGCGGGGAAGGAGACGGGCGCGCTCATGCGAGCGCGCATGTTATCCGTCGAGCTCGGGGTAGTGGCGGAAGATGCCCTGCCGGTTGAAGGCAATTCGCCTTTCGGAACTCAGGTAGGCGGCCAGGCGCGGCCGCCTGGCCACCTTGTCGTGCACTCGAAGCAGATTCGGATATTTCGGCTCGAGGCGGCGCATGGCCGTCGGAAACGCATAGCGCAGGCCCTCGATCATCTGGAACAGCGAAAGGTCGAGGTAGGTGATCGTTTTCGGCCGCTCGGTGCGCTCGAAGTAGGCGAGGAACTTCGGCAGCCGGTTCTGGCGGAAGTCCTGCGCGCGGCGCAGCGACTCCTCCTTCTGGTCTTCGTAATAGAGGCTGCCGGCGATCGGGTGATGCGTGTCGTGCACCTCGACCAGCCAGTCGCTGATGGTGAGCTGCTGCTGCAGCAGGCGCAGCTGCGCGGCCTCGCCCTTCGGCGCGAGGCCGATGCGCGGTCCGAGGTAGTGCAGGATCAGCGCCGTCTGCGCGATGACGAGCGTGCCGGCGCGCAGGAACGGCGGCGCGAAGACCGGATTGCGCTCGAGCTGGACCATCATCGCCTTCATGCCGTCCTTGCGGCGCGCCACATCGACGTAGGGCGCGCCGGCGTCCTCGAGCGCGAGGCGGATGAACTCGCCGCGTCCCTGGATCGAAGGCCAGTAATAGAGCTCGTATTTCATAGGATCACCGGTTTGTCTGGCAGCTCATTGCGATTGTCGTCACGCGCTGGAAACTCGCGCGCCAGGATGCGGGTCACCGCCTCGATCGCCTCGAGCGTTCCCTTCAGGTAATCGCCGGCGCGGAAGTGACGCTCCATCGCGCGGCAGATCGCCTCCCATTCGGCCTGCGGCACGCGCTTGGCGATGCCGCGGTCGGCGACGATCTCGATGCGGCGGTCGACGAGCTGCACGTAGAGGAGCACGCCGCTGTTCTCCTCGGTGTCCCACACGTCGAGCGCGGCGAAGACCTGCTGCGCGCGCTGGCGGGTCGAAAGGCGAAGCTGGGAGACCTGCAGCGGCCCCTCGATGGCGAAGCGGATCTCGCCGCGATGCGTGCGCTCCGAGGCCTTGATCGCCTTTTCGACCTCGCGCAGCACGGCGGCGGAAAAGCCGCGCCGGACGAGCCATTCCGGCGTGAAGAGGTGCTTGAGGGCGCGCGTCACCATGATCCGCTCGCTCCGCCGCCGCCCGAGCTGCCGCCGCCGCCGCTGAAGCCGCCACCGCCACCACCGAATCCGCCGCCGCCGAAT
The DNA here is from genome assembly GCA_036524215.1 of Burkholderiales bacterium. GTDB lineage: Bacteria > Pseudomonadota > Gammaproteobacteria > Burkholderiales > SG8-39 > SCGC-AG-212-J23. The sequence goes on along the minus strand of DATDCR010000335.1, from coordinate 942 downwards.
CCGCCGCCGCCGAATCCGCCCCCGCCGAATCCGCCGCTCGACCACCCGCGCCGGCCGCTGACGCCGCCCATCATGGTGAAGACGAAGGCGAGGAAGCCGACCACGATCGCGGCGATCAGCGAACCGATCACGGCCCAGCCGGCGATGGCGGCGATGGTGCCGATGATGCCGGCGCCGAAGAAGCGCCCGAAGATCGCGCGCAGCACGCCGCCGCCGATCAGCACCAGGATGAAGAGCGGCATGATCCAGCTGAAATCGAAGCCCTCGGTCTGCGGATGGCTGCGCGCCGAAGTCTGTGATGCGGGCGGCGGCAGCTTCTCGCCCTCGACCACGCGCATGATGCGGTCCGCGCCCGCGCGCACGCCGCCGTAAAAATCGTTCTCCTTGAAGCGCGGCACGATGTCGTCCTCGATGATGCGCTTCGCGATCGCGTCGGGCAGGATGCCTTCCAGCCCGTAGCCGACTTCGATGTGCAGCTTGCGGTCGTTCTTGGCGACGACCAGCAGCACGCCGTCGTCTACGCCTTTGCGGCCGAGCTTCCAGGATTCCTGCACGCGCACCGAATACTGCTCCACGGTCTCGGGCTGCGTGGTCGGCACGAGCAGCACCGCGATCTGCGCGCCTTTGCGCGCCTCGAACTCGGCGAGCGTGTGCTCGAGCGCGTCGCGCTGCTGCGCGTTCAGCGTGCCGGTGAGATCGGTGACGCGCGCCTTGAGCGGCGGGATGTCGGCCGCCAGGGCTGCAATGGAATAGAGGAAAGCAAAAAGGAGCAACAACGCCGCCCCCCTGTTAAGGGGGGAAGCGAGCTCGCGAGCGGGGGGTTCTTGCTTTTCGCCTTCCTCCTTCCCCTGCTCGTCTGGGCGGCGGATATCCCGCCCCTCAAGGCGCGCGTCACCGATCTCACCGGCACGCTGAACGCGCAGCAGCGCGACGCGCTCGAGC
>DATDCR010000334.1:0-4454 GCA_036524215.1 Burkholderiales bacterium | reverse complement strand
GGCTCCTGCAACGGCTGCGAGCTGGAGATCCACGCGCTGAACAACGTGATCTATGACCTCGAGCGCTTCGGCTTTCGCTTCGTTGCTTCCCCGCGCCATGCCGACGTGCTGCTCGTCACCGGGCCGGTGACACGCAACATGCGCGAAGCGCTCGAACGCACTTATGCCGCCACGCCGGATCCCAAGTGGGTCGTCGCCGTCGGGGACTGTGCGCGCGATGGCGGCGTATTCGCCGGCAGCGAGGCCTGCGTGGGCTCGGTCTCGGCCGTGGTCCCGGTCGATCTGCATATTTCCGGCTGTCCGCCGTCGCCGCTCGCACTACTGCGGGGACTCCTCGCCCTGCTGGAAGACGTATCGCGCCCGAACGGGCAGGCGTTGTAAGCTGTACCGATGGAGGATGACGTCGCCTCGCGGGGCCGCGAGGCGGTGGAAACCATTTATCGCGCGCAGTCGCGGCGGGTCTTTGCGACCCTCGTGCGGCTGCTCGGCGATTTCGACCTCGCCGAAGAAGCGCTGCACGAGGCATTCCGCGCGGCGCTCGAGCAATGGCCGCGCGAGGGCGTGCCGGAGAATCCGCGCGCCTGGCTGGTGTCCACCGGGCGCTTCAAGGCGATCGACGCGATCCGGCGCAACGCGCGCTTCGATGCGCTCGACGAGGAGCGCGCCGAGACCCTGGCCGCCGAGCCGCAGCCCGATGCGGAGGCGATCGAGGACGACCGCCTGCGGCTCATCTTCACCTGCTGCCACCCCGCGCTCGCCCCCGATGCGCAGGTGGCTCTCACCCTGCGCGAGGTCTGCGGGCTCACCACCGAAGAGATCGCGCGCGCCTACCTGACGCCTGCGCCGACCATCGCGCAGCGCATCGTGCGCGCGAAGGCCAAGATCCGCGACGCGCATATCCCCTACGAAGTCCCCGAGCCCGCGCAGCTGCCCGAACGGCTCGACGCCGTCCTGCGCGTCCTGTACCTGGTCTTCAACGAAGGCTATGCCGCTTCCTCCGGAGCCGTGCTCACCCGGGCGGATCTTTGCGCCGAAGCGATTCGCGTCGGCCGGCTGCTCGTCGAGCTGCTGCCCGAGCCCGAGGCGCTCGGGCTTCTCGCGCTCATGCTGCTGCAGGATTCCCGCCGTTCAGCCCGGGCGACGGCGGCCGGCGATCTCATCCTTCTCGAGGACCAGGATCGCGGCGCCTGGAATCGCGGCCTGATCACCGAAGGGGTCGGCCTGGTCGAGCGTTCGCTCCTGTCGCGGCGCTTCGGGCCGTACAGCATCCAGGCTGCGATTGCGGCGGTGCATTCGGAAGCGTCGAGCGCAGCCACGACCGACTGGGCGCAGATCGTCGCCCTCTACGACGTGCTGCTGCAAATGGAGCCTTCCCCGATCGTGGAGCTGAACCGCGCGGTGGCGGTGGCCATGCGGGACGGGGCGCAGGCCGGCCTCACGCTGGTCGACGGGCTTCTTCCCAAGCTCAAGGACTACCACCTCGCCCACGCGGCGCGCGCGGACCTTTGCCGGCGGCTCGGGCGCCAGGCCGAGGCCCGCAAGGCCTACCAGGCAGCGCTCGGGCTGGCACGCCTCGAGCCGGAGCGCCGGTTCCTGGAACGGCGGCTCGCCGAACTGGCGGGGTGATGTCGAAACCCGGCCCGGCCGTTCGACTAGAGCGTGCAAGACCCAATTTCAAGGAGAGCACCATGCGTTTCATGATTCTGGTCAAGGCGACGAAGGACTCGGAAGCCGGCACCATGCCGCCGGACAGCCTGTTCGCCGAAATGGGCAAGTACCACGAAGAGCTGCAGAAGGCGGGCATGCTGCTGGACGCCTCCGGCCTGAAGCCGACCAACAAAGGCTGGCGCATCCGCTACGACGGCAGCCGGCGCAGCTTCGTCGATGGCCCCTTCGCCGAGACGAAGGAGCTGGTCGCCGGCTACACGATCATCCAGGCGAAGTCGCGCGAGGATGCGATCGAGTGGACCAAGCGCTTCCCGAACCCGGCCGTCGACGGCGGCAGGTGCGAGATCGAGGTGCGCGAGTTCTACGAGCTCGAGGATTTCGCGCAGAGCAAGGAGATCGAGCGCTTCCGCAAGATGGATCTCGCGAAAGGGGCGAAGAAATGAAGTACCTGTGCCTTGTCTACGGCGAGGAGCAGGCGATCGCCGACATGCCGGACAACCACTGCCTTGCCTTCGACCAGTCGATCCGCGCGAGCGGCCAGTGCATCGCCTCCGAAGCGCTCGAGCCGGTGGCGAGCGCCACCACGGTGCGCGTGCGCAACGGCAAGCTCTCCGTCACGGACGGGCCGTTCGCCGAGACGAAGGAGGCGCTCGCCGGCTTCTACATGATCGAGGCGCGCGACCTGAACGAGGCGATCAGCATCGCGTCGAAGATCCCGCCGGCGCAGGTCGGCTCGATCGAGGTGCGTCCGATCCGCCCGATCCGCGAGACATTCAAGCCGTTCGTCCTCTCGAGCGTCGTCGATGCGCCGCGCGAGCTGGTGTGGCAGTCGTGGACCGATCCCGAGCGCCTGCAACGCTGGTGGGGGCCGAAAGGCTTCAGTGTGCAGAAGTGCAAGGTCGATCTGCGTCCCGGCGGGACCTTCCATTACGGCATGCGCGGCCCCGATGGCAAGGACGTGTGGGGCAAGTTCACCTATCGCGAGATCAAGGCGCCCGAGCGCCTGCAGTTCATCGTCTCGTTCTCGGATGCCGAGGGCGGCGTGACGCGCCATCCGCTGAGCGCCAACTGGCCGCTGCAGACGCTGTCGAGCGTCACGTTCGCGCCGGAAGGCACCGCGAAGACGAAGATCACGGTCGAGTGGACGCCTTACGAGGCGAATGAAATCGAGCGCAAGACATTCGACGAAAGCCGCGAAGCCATGAAGCAGGGCTGGAGCGGGACCTTCGAGCAGTTCGCGAGCTACCTGAAGTCCGCCATGCAGGAGGCATGATGCAAGTCCAACCTTATCTCTTCTTCGAAGGCCGCTGCGAAGAGGCCATCGAGTTCTACCGCAAGACGCTCGGCGCCAAGGTCGAGATGCTGATGCGCTACAAGGAAAGCCCGGAGCCCGCGAAGCCGGGCATGAACATCCCGCCGGAGAAGGTGATGCACGCCTCGTTCCGCGTTGGCGACACGACCATCATGGCTTCCGACGGCTTCTGCAGCGGCAAGCCCTCGTTCCAGGGCTTCTCGCTTACGGTGAACGCGAGGGACGACGCGCACGCGAAGCAGCTCTTCGGCGCGCTCGCCGAGGGCGGGCAGGTGCGCCAGCCGCTGACCGGCACCTTCTTTGCCTCCAGCTTCGGCATGCTGACCGACCGCTTCGGCGTCGGCTGGATGGTGATCGCGGAGAAGGAGCGGGTGCATGGGTAACCCCGTGGTCCATTGGGAGCTGATGTCCAGGGACCCGGCGAAGGTGGGGGATTTCTACGCCCGCGCCTTCGGCTGGAAGGTGACGCACATGCCGCAGATCGACTACCGCATGGTCGAGACCGGCGCCCAAGGCGCGATGGCGGGAATCGGTGGCGGGATCGTCAAGCCCGATCGCGAGGAACCCTGGCCGGGCAACACGCTGCTCTACATATTGGTGGACGACCTCGCGGCCTATCGGAAGAAGATCGTCGCCGCCGGCGGCAGGATCCACGTCGAGGCGCAGAAGGTGCCGGGCATGGGCAAGTTCTGCCTCTTCACCGACCCCGAGGGGCGCATGATGGGGCTCTGGAAGGCGAAAGCGAAATGAGCAATCCCGCGCCGGGCTACAAGAAGTATCCGCAGCATCACCTGCACGTCGAGCCAGCCGGCGCGCACGTGCAGGTGAAGCTGGGCGACGAGGTGATCGCCGATACGACGAAGGCGGTCGCTCTGCACGAGACGCACGTCGGCCACGTGGTGGCGCCCATCGTCTATTACGTGCCGCGCGAGGACGTGAAGATGGAGCGCCTCGCGCGCACCGAGCACCGCACGCACTGCCCGTTCAAGGGCGACGCGGCGTACTACTCGGTCAAGGGCGGCGCCGAGAACGCCGTGTGGAGCTACGAGCAGCCCTACGACGAGATGCTCGCGCTCAAGGGGCTGCTCGCCTTCTATCCCGACCGGTTCGAGATCGAGACTGCTTAGCGGTGTTTCTTGCGGCCCTTGTGGCTGCGCTTGCCGCCCTTGCGGCTCGCCTTCTTGCCGGCGTTCGAGATCGCCGCCGCGCGCGACTTCGACATGCCCTTGCGCTTGAGCGCCTTGTACTTGCGCTTGTTCTTGATCGATTTGCCTGCCATGCAACACCTCCTTCGGTAAATGCGCCGATGATAGGCATGTCGTTGTTACACTGAGCACCGCGTCGGGATATCTCGCCCGGCGCTAACTTTCGTGCGCCGCTTCGTCTTCTCCATGGTGCTGATGCTTGCCGCTTGCGGCGAAAGCCACGAGAAGGATCTGGAGAACGCGCGGGTCTGGAGCGCGACTGCTGTTAC
>DATDCR010000333.1:0-14981 GCA_036524215.1 Burkholderiales bacterium | reverse complement strand
CTCTACGGCGTGACCTTCTTCAGCCACCAGGTCGGCTCGTTCGCGGGTGCCTGGATGGGCGGGCTTGCCTATACGCTGACCGGCAACTACGCCATCGCGTGGACCGCGCTCATCGTGATCGGCGTGACCGCCTTCACGCTGCAATGGACCGCCGACGACCGGCCGGCCGAGCTGGTGGTGAAGCCGGCCTGAAAAATGGTGACAGTCACCATTTAAAAATGGTGACTGTCACCATTTAGCCAGTCATCAGCTCGACGATCCGCTCGGGCGAGAGCGGATATTCGTTGACCTTGGCGCCGATGGCGTCCTCGACGGCGGAGACGACGGCGGCGAGGCAGGGGATGGTGCCGCCTTCGCCCGCGCCCTTCACGCCGAGCGGGTTCCACGGCGAAGGCGTCTCCATGTGCGCGAGGTGCATCTGCGGCATCTCGGGCGCGGTGATGAGGAGGTACTCGCCGTAGTTGGTGGTCTGCGGCTGGCCCGACTCCTTGTCGTAGACCATGCGCTCGAAGAGCACGTTGCTGATGCCGTGCGCCACGCCGCCGACGATCTGGCCCTCGACGAGCTGCGGATTGACGAGCGTGCCGCAGTCGTGCGCGACGAAGTAATCCAGCACCTCGACGTCGCCGGTCTGGGCATCGACCTCGACCACCGCGACGTTGGCGCCGTTCGCGTACACCGGGCGCTCGACCGCGTGGTAGGCCGTCGCCTCGAGCCCGGGGGTGAAGCCGGCGGGCGAGGGCACGTTCACCTGCCCGGCGAGGCGCCGCGCGAGATCGGCGAGCGTGACGTGCTTGTCGGGCACGCCTTTCAGGCGCACGGCGCCGGCATCGATCTCGAGGTCGACCGGCGCGCATTCGAGCGCTTCGGCGGCGAGGCGGATCGCCTTGGCGCGCACTTCGACGGCGGCGAGATGCACCGAGGAGCCGGCGGTGACGGTGGTCCGGCTGCCGACGGTCGACATGCCCATCGGGAAGAGCGAGGTGTCGCCGATCTCGACCAGCACGTCCTCGGGCTTCACGCCGAGCTGCTCGGCCGCGATCTGCGCGAGCACGGTGCGCACGCCTTGTCCCTGCGCGCCGGCGCCGCTCGTGACGACCACCTTGCCGGAGGGAAACACGCGCACGCTGGCGCCTTCGAAGGGGGCGATGCCGGTGTCCTCGTTGTAGCTGGATAACCCGAAGCCGAGCCGCTTTCCTCTTTTCAGCGCCTCCTCGCGGCGCGCCTCCCGGTTTTCGTACCTGGAGTTCTTCAACACCATTTCCAGGACACCGTGGTAGTCGCCGCTGTCGAACATCACCGGCTTGCCGTTCGGCAGCTTGGCGCCTGTGCTGTAGGGCATCTGCTCCTTGCGGACCAGGTTGCGCCGGCGCACTTCGGCGCGGTCGAGCTTGAGGTTGCGCGCCACGCAATCCATCGAGCGCTCGAGGATGAAGTTGGCGTACGGCCGCCCGGCGCCGCGGATCGGCGTGGTCGGCACGGTGTTCGTGAAGATCACGTCGATGGCGAGGTCCACGGCGCCGATGGTGTAAGGCCCGGGGAAGTTGTTCACCGAGCCGAGCGCGAGGAGCAGGCCATAAGGAACGTACGCGCCGTGGTCGTGCAGGACGCGAGCGCGAATGGCGAGCACTTTTCCCTGCGCGTCGCAGGCGACCTCCACCTCCCACGCCTGGTCGCGCTGCTGCGTGGTGGAGACGAAATGCTCGCGCCGGTCCTCGATCCACTTGAGCGGGCGGCCGATCTTGAGCGCGGCGAGGGCGAGCGCGACCTCCTCCGGGTAATGCGCCGCCTTGGGGCCGAAGCCGCCGCCGACGTCGGGCGCGACCACCCTGATCCTTTGCTCTTCCCGGCCGAGGTACTGCGACAGGAAGCCGCGGATCAGGTAGGGCGACTGCGTCGAGCTCCATAGCGTGAGCTGGTCCGAGAACGCCTCGTAGCTCGCCACCACGCCGCGGCACTCCATCGAGTGGCAGCCGCCGCGGTGCTGCAGGTAGCTCTCGCGAAAGACATGGGCGGCGTTCTTGAAAGCGCCCTCCGCATCGCCGAACTTCTGGCCGAGGCGGGCGACGAGGTTGTCCGGCGAATCGAGGTGCGCGCGCGGCGCATCGGCCTTTGCCGCCATCCGCAGGTCGATGACCGCGGCGAGCGGCTCGTAGTCCACCTGCACGAGCTGCGCGGCGTCTTCGGCGATGTAGCGGTTCTCCGCGATGACCATCGCGATGGTCTCGCCGACGTAGCAGACTTCGTCCCTGGCGAGCGGGTACTGCGTGATGTTCTGCTTGAGCAGCGGATGCGGGTTGGCCTGCACCATGCGCTTGTCGCCGCCCAGCTCCTTGTAAGTCCAGACGGCGTGGACGCCTTCCAGGGCGGCCGCGGCTTGCGTATCGATGCCGCGGATGCGCGCGTGCGCCTCGCTCGAGCGCACGAAGGCGACCTCGAGCATGCCGGGAAGCGCCAGGTCGTCGACATAGCGGCCGCCGCCCTTCAGGATCGCCGGATCCTCGACGCGCTTGACGCTCGCGCCGATGCTGCGCGGCCGGTCCATCACGCCTCCCCGCGCATGCGTCTGGCCGCCGAGAGCGCCGCCGCGACGATGTTCGCGTAGCCGGTGCAGCGGCAAAGGTTGCCGGAGATCGCGTCGCGCACCTCGTCCTCGGTCGGGTTGGGGTTCTCGCGCAGGAACGCGGTCAGCGTGGTCAGCATGCCGGGCGTGCAGAAGCCGCATTGCAGGCCGTGCTCTTCCCAGAATGCCTGCTGCAACGGGCTCAGCGCGCCGTCGGCCGAGGCGAGGCCTTCGGTCGTCGTGACGTGCCGGCCGTCGGCCTGCACGGCGAGCATCAGGCACGAGCGCACCGCTTCGCCGTCGAGGAGGATGGTGCAGGCGCCGCATACGCCGTGCTCGCAGCCCAGATGCGTGCCGGTGAGGCCGAGCTCGCGGCGCAGGAAATCGCCGAGGTGCTGCCGCGTCTCGACGTCGCGCGTGATGCGCTTGCCGTTGACCGTCAGGCTGATGGTGCGTCTATCCACCGCTTTTCGCCCTCTCGAATGCCGTTCTCAAGGCGCGCGCGGTCAGCACGCCCGCGAGCCTTTGCCGATAGGCGCCGCTCGCGAAGAGATCGCTCTTTGCCTCGATCCTGCGTGCTTCGGCGGCGGCCGCCTCGATGTCCAGTGCCTTGCCGAGCAGCAAGCGTTCGGCGCTCATCACCCGCACCGGCGCGTATGCGACGCCGACCAGCACGATCGCCGCGCGCTTTACGGTCTGATCCGGATTGAGCGAGAGCAGGCAGCCGACGCCGACCGCCGCGAAGTCTCCCTTGCGGCGTGCGAATTCCACGAAGGCATGGCCGTGCGGGTTCTCCCAGGCCTCCCAGGAGATGCCGGTCAGCAGCTCGTCCGCCTGCAGATTGGGCGTCATGTAGCCCTGGCCCCAATCCGCAATGCCGATCGTTCGCTTACCGGAAGAACTCTGGACCTCGAGGTGCGCATCGTAGAGCGCCATCACGCCGGGCAGTTCCGCCGCCGGATCGAGATGCGAGAGGCTGCCGCCGATGGTGCCGCGATTGCGCGTCTGGAAGTGCCCCACCTCGGCGAGCGCTTCGCGCAGGATCGGGCAGGCGCGCGCAAGCGCGTCATCGCGCTCCAGCGCGCGCTGGCGCGTCATCGCGCCGACCCGAATGCGCCGGCCCTCGATCTTGATGTAGGCGAGCTCGTCGACCTTGTTGAGATCGATCAGGTGATCCGGCAGCACGTAGCGGAAGTTCAGCATCGGCGCGAGCGATTGCCCGCCGGCGAGGAGCTTCGCGTTCTCGAGCGAGCCGAGGAGCGAGAGCACGTCGCTCACGGTGCGCGGATCGTGGTAGGTGAACGGCGGCGGCTTCATGCCTGCTTTCCTCCGAACCATCGCGCGACCATCGCGCGCAAGGCGCGGAAGAGGATGGACAAGCCGGACACCGGCTTCTGCGGCTGGGCGGGCGCCTGCTGGCGCACCAGGCTCTCCAGGTTGGCGGCGAAGTCGCGCGTGAACTGGTTCGCCACTTCCTTGATCAGTCCCGCGCCGCGGCCGTATTGCGCCACGGCGCCGGTGAGCGTGAGGTCGGTGAGGACGTCGACGCGCGTGCGGCTCGCGTCCGGCGAGAGCATGAAGCTCATTTCACTGGCCACCGTGCCGCGTCCCTTCGCGTCGGACGCGCGCGCCTTCACCTTCATCGTGTGCGCCTTCGGATCGACGTCGTAGAGCTGCGCGTCGCCGTTGAACTCGAGCGCCACGGGTCCGATCTTCATGCGCGCCTTGCCCTTGAACGCGCCTTCGGGCGTGGTGCCGGTCAGCTCCGCGCCCGGCATGCACGACACGATGCGCGGCACGTCGGTGATGATCGCCCATGCCTGCTCGACGCCCGCGGGCACGTGGAAGCTGTTCTCGATCTTCACTTAATTGGTGACTGTCACCATTTAATTGCCAAAGCCGTCCGCGACGCGAATGTCGATCAGGTTGGGACGACCGCTGGCGAAGGCTTCGCGCAAAGCGGTGCCGATGTCCTGCGGATCCGTGACGCGGCGCGCGCTCAGGCCGAACGACTGCGCGAGGGCGAGGAAGTCGAGGTCGGGCTCGCGCAGGTCCATGCCGGTGAACCGGTCGGTCTTGCGGAAGGAGACCAGCCGCTCCTTGATGATGCGGTAGCCGCGGTTGTTGGCAATCAGGTAGGTGATCGGCAGCTTGTGGTGCGCGGCGGTCCACAGCCCCTGGATCGAGTACATCGCGCTGCCGTCGCCGACCATCACGGCGATCGGCCGATCGGGCAGCGCCATGCTGATGCCGACCGCCCCCGGGATCGCGAAGCCGAGCCCGCCGCTCGCGAGGCCGTAGTAGTCGCGCGGGCCGCGGTTATTGAGGAATTTCGGCAGGCTGTAGGTGCTGACCAGGCCTTCGTCGACCACCACGGCGTCGCGCGGCAGGCTCTCGGTGAAGCGCAGCATCAGGTACTGCGGATCGATCGGCTTGGTCTCCGCCGCCATCATCGCGTCGACGCGCGCCTTGTCGCGCTGCGCGCTCCAGTTGCGCCCTTTGAGCTCGCCCAGCCGGCGCTGCGCAGCCTGCCGGTTCGCTTTCTGCCTCACCAGGGGGAGGAGGGCGGCGAGCGTCTGCTTCACGTCGGCTTCGATCGCCACGTCGGTGCGGTAGTTCTTGCCGAGCTCGTGCGCCCGCTCCGACACGTGGATCACAGGAAGGCCCGGGGGGAGCGGTTCGACGGGACTGTAGACGGACATGCGAAGGAGATCGGCGCCGAGCACGAGCAGGAGGTCGTGCGCCTCCAGCGTCGAGCGCACCTGCTTCTGCTGGCGCGTGAGCGCGCCCATGTAGGCCGGATGCTCGCTCGGGAAGGGCGCCGTATAGGGAATCGAAGAGCCGTATACGGCGGCGCCGAGCAGCTCGGCGAGCTCCATCGCTTCGGCGAAAGCCTCGCGCTGCGCGAGCTCCTGGCCGGCGAGCAGCGCGGGGCTCTTCGCGGCCAGCAGCATTTCACTCAGTCTCTCCAATGCGGAATCGGTGGGCCGGACCGCGGCATCGACGCGCACCGGCTTGCCCATGTCCATCTCGAGCGTTTCGTCGAGCACGTCGCCGGGCAGGCTGAGGAACACCGGCCCGGTCGGCGGCGTGAGGGCGATCTTCGCCGCGCGATGCAGGATGCGCGGCAGGTCGGCGGCGCGCGTCACTTCCACCGCCCACTTGACGAGCGGCTGCGCGACCGGCACCAGCGGCTCGTAGAGCATCGGCTCGAGCAGCCCGTGTCCCTGCTCCTGCTGGCCGGCGGTGAGGATCACCGGCGAGCCGGAGAACTTGGCGTTGTAGAGCGCACCCATGGCATTGCCGAGGCCGGGCATGACGTGCACGTTCGCCGCGGCGAGGCGCCCCGAGGCGCGGCAATAGCCGTCGGCCATCGCCATGACGACCGATTCCTGCAGGCCGAGCACGAACTTGAGCTGCGGAAACTGCGGCACCACCTCCATGATCGCCAGCTCCGTGGTGCCGGGATTGCCGAACAGGTGCGTGATGCCTTCGTCGACGAGAAGCTGCAGGAAGGCGCTGCGGCCGGTAGTCTTCATCATCCAACACGAAGAGTAATCCATGGCCAAGACCATCCACATCGACCGCGCGAAACGCCTGCGCGACGAGCCGCAGACCGGCCATAACCGCTGGCATCCCGACATCACGCCGCTCCTCGAGGTGGCGCCGATGGAGGAGGTGGCGATCGAGACGCGCGACGCGAACGACGGCCAGATCGGGCCTGCGACCATCGCCGCCGACCTTGCCAGGCTCGAGCACGGCGTCGCGCATCCGCTCACCGGGCCGGTGTACGTGAAAGGCGCGCAGCCCGGCGACCTGCTGGAGATCGAGTACCTCGACATCGTGCCCGAGCGCTACGGCTGGACGCGCTTCGCGCCCGGCGGCGCCTTCCTGCCCGATCTCTTCGAGCACCATTTCGTCGTGCACTGGGACATCACGCCGCAATACGCCACCTCGCCGCAGCTTCCCGGCGTGCGCATTCCGAACGGCGCCTTCATGGGCACCGCGGGGCTCGCGCCCTCGCACGAGCAGGTGCGCAGGTGGGCGGCGCGCGAAGAAGAGCTGATGGCGCGCGGCGGCCGCGTATGGCCGCCGCAGGATGCGCGGGGCGCCATCGCCTCGTCCGAGAAGGCCAGGCAGGAAGGGCTGCGCACGATCCCGCCGCGCGAGAACTGCGGCAACGCCGACATCAAGCAGCTCACGCGCGGCTCGCGCCTGTACGTGCCGGTGAACGTCGAGGGCGCGCTCTACTCGGTCGGCGACGCCCACTTCGCGCAGGGCGACTCCGAGTGCTGCGGCACCGCGATCGAGATGGGGGCGACCGCGGTCGTCCGTTTCAAGTTGCATAAAGAAGAGGCGGCGAGGAAGCGCATCGTCTGGCCGCGCTTTTCGCACCCGGGTTTCTTCGCGCCGCCGGAGTGCGCCGCGCCGCGCAACTTCATCGGCACGATGGGCATGCCGATCACGCCGCAGGGGCGCAACGAGAGCTGCGACCTCGGCCTCGCCGCGCGCAACGCGGTGATCAACATGATCGAGCTCCTCGAGGAGCGCGGCTGGACGAAGGAGCAGGCGTATGTGCTTTGCAGCGTCGCGGTGGACCTGCGCGTGAGCAACGTGGTCGACGTGCCGAACGTCACCGTCTCCGCCCTCCTGCCGGAGGATATCTTCGGCCATTGAAATTCGACATGGGCACGGTCCCTGCTGTCTCCGGGTCATAGGAGACGCCGTATGAAGTTGTCGTTGCCCATGGCCGTCGTGCTGGCCCTGCTTTCGAACCTGGTCCCGAGCTTCGGCCGGGGCGTGCCGCAGGTGAGCCCAGACAAGACGAGCGGCCAGCTGCCGCCGACGCCGCAGCGCTAGAACGCGCCGGCTCGTCTAGGATGGCGCCATGAAGGTCGCCATCCTCGACGATTACCACGACACCGTCCGCACGCTCTCGTGCTTCGGCAAGCTCGCCGGCCACGAGGTGAAGGTCTGGACCGACCACGTGCAGGACACCGAAGCGCTCGCCAGGCGCCTCGCCGACACGCAGGCGCTGGTCCTCATCCGCGAGCGCACGCAGATCCGCGCGCCGCTCCTCGAGCGGCTGCCGAAGCTGAAGCTCATCAGCCAGCGCAGCGTCTGGCCGCACATCGACATCGAAGCCTGCAGGCGCCTGGGCGTCACGGTCTGCTCCAACATGCACATGGGCTCGCCGTCGTACTCGACCGCCGAGCTCACCTTCGCGCTCATCCTTTGCGGCCTGCGCGACATCCCCCAGCAGGTCGAGGCGCTGAAGGCCGGGAAATGGCAGGGCGGGGGCGACGGCGGCTACACCGCGCGCGGCAAGACAGTCGGCATCTATGGCTATGGTCGGATCGGCTCAGCCGTCGCCGGCTACGCCAAGGCGTTCGGCATGCCGGTCCTCGTGTGGGCGCGCGAGCAGACGCGGCAGAAGGCTGCCGCCGACGGTTACGCCGTAGCGCCCAGCAAGGAGGCCTTCTTTGCAGAAAGCGATGTCGTGACGCTGCACATGCGCCTGGTCGATGCGACCCGCGGCATCGTGAAGCGCGAGGACCTCGCGCGCATGAAGCCGACGGCGCTCTTCGTCAACACGAGCCGCGCCGGGCTGGTCGAGCCGGGCGCGCTCGAGGCGGCGCTAAAGGCGGGAAGGCCGGGCCGCGCGGCCGTCGACGTCTATGAAAAAGAGCCTGTGCTCGGCGGCGACCATCCGCTGCTCCACCTGCCGAACGTGATCTGCACGCCGCATCTGGGCTACGTGACGCGCGACGAATGGGAAGTGCAGTTCGCCGACATCTTCGACCAGATCAACGCCTTCGCGGCCGGAAGCCCGATCAACGTCGTCACTTAGCTGGAAAGGCGGCGCGCTTCGGAGAAGTGCTTCTTCCAGTACGGCGCGTCGAGGCGGTCGCGCCGCACCGTCTTGCCGGTCGACGGCGCGTGCACGAAGCGGCCCTCGCCGAGGTAGATGCCGACGTGCGAGTTCTTCTTTCCCTCGAGGTCGAAGAAGAGCAGGTCGCCGCGGCGCAGCTCGGACGTGCGCACGGGGCGCGAGACCGTGCGCTGGCGCTCGGTGTTGTGCGGCAGCGTGACGCCCGCCTGGCGAAAGCTGTAATAGACGAGCCCGCTGCAATCGAAGCCCGACGGCGCCGCGCCGCCGTAGCGGTAAGGCCGGCCGACCATGGTGGCCGCAAAGCCCGCCGCGCGCTCCGAGGCTTCATCCGAAATGCCCGCCACGCGCGGCGGCGCGCTCCCGCAGGCGGCGAGCAGCAGGAGCGAGAGCGCGGCGGCGGCGAGCCTTGTCAGCCCACGCCCTCCACGATGCGGAAGTCGCGCTCCGCGCCGTCGCCCAGCGCCTTCAGCGCCGCCTGGTAATCGGGCGTGTCGTGCGCGGCGAGCGCCTTGTGCACGTTGTCGAACTCGACGATGACCACGCGCTCCTTCATCCCGCTCTCATGGACCTTCGAGGGCATGCCGCGCACGATGAAGCGGCCGCCGGCCTTCTGGATCGCCGGCGCGGCGAGCTTCGCGTAGGCGCTCCATTTTTCCTGGTTGGTGATCTTGCGGTAGGTGACGACGATGTAGCCTTTCGCTGTCATGACTCCTCCTCTCGTTACTTCGGTTTCGTCCAGCTCTCCGACCACGCGAGGCAGCAGCTCGACGACGCTCTTCCGAAGCGCTCCTGCGCGAAGACCTTTCCCTTCGCCGCTTCGCCGTTGACGGAAAGCTGCGCGCTCCTCGCGGGAAGGAAAGTGCTGTAGACGCCGAGCGGGCGGTTCATCGCGCCGGGCGGCATGGTGAGGATGAACGGATCGATCAGGTCCCACCACGCGAGCACGATCTCCTCGTCGTTCGTGAGGATGCGCTCCTCGATGGTGGCGAGCGAGTGGCCGCTGCGCGCGAACTCGGCGTGGATGACGGGCAGCGACTCGTCGGCGAACGGCTTGTGCAGGAGCGACTCGATCGTGCGCTGCAGGTAGCGCACGAGGCCGGCGTTGTCGGCATAGACCGCGCGGCCCTTGTCGATCAGCCCGCTCTCGATGAACAGCGCGTGGCCCTGCCCGGCCGGCGACCACAGCACGCGCCAGTGGCTGGCGCGGTCGGTGAGCGTGCTGCCGCCGTCGTTGGAGAGGCGGATGAACGAGTTCTCCCCGGTCATCACCACGCTGTTCGGGTCGACGAGCTGCGGCTCGGCCATGGCACCTCCCTGCTTTATTGTTGCGCATAATAGTTCATGCGCAAACTCCTGGCGGTCCTCGTTCTCCTCGCGGCCGGCGTGCCGGCCTGGTCGCAGACTTTCCCGTCGAAGCCGGCGCGAATCGTCGTCGCCTTCGCGCCCGGCGGCGGCACGGACATCATCGCGCGCCTCGTGGCGCAGAAGCTCACCGAGCGCTGGGGACAGGCGGTGGTGGTCGACAACAAGCCCGGCGCCTCCGGCAACATCGGCGCCGATTTCGTGGCGAAGAGCGCGCCCGACGGCTACACCATGCTGATGGCGTTCTCGTCGCACGCGAGCAACGCGGCGCTCTCCAAGCTGCCGTTCGACATCAACAAGGACTTCAGCGCCATCTCGCTCGTCGCCTCGGCGCCGGCGGTGATCGTCGCCAATCCGAACATGCCGGCGAAGACGCTCGCCGAGCTGATCGAGTACGCGAAAGCGAATCCCGGCGCGGTGAAGTACGGCTCGTCGGGCATCGGCACGCCGGTGCATCTCGCCGGCGAGCTGATGAGCCAGATGGCCGGCATCCAGATGGTGCACGTGCCGTACAAGGGCATCGCGCCGGCGATGGCGGCGATCCTCGCCGGCGACATCCAGATCAGCTATGCCGCCGTGCTCTCCGGCCAGGCGCACTTCAAGAGCGGGCGCCTGCGTCCGCTCGCCGTCGCGGCGAAGAGCCGCTATCCGACGCTGCCCGAGGTGCCGACGAGCGCGGAGGCGGGACTACCGGGATTCGAAGTGGACTTCTGGTACGCGCTGCTCGGACCCGCCGGCATGCCCGCGCCGCTCGTCGATCGCATTCAGCGCGACGCGAACGCCGTGCTGACGACGCCGGAGATGAAGGACAGCCTGCTCGCGCAGGGCTGCATCGCGGTCGGCAGCCGGCCCGACGAGCTGAATGCGCTCATCGCGCGCGAATACGCGCAATGGGCGAAAGTGGTGAAGCAGGGGAACGTCGCGGCGCAATAAGAAAACAGAAAACCGGGACAGACCCCAACCGCGAGCTTCGGGGTCAGTCCCGTGCCGGTTACTCGTCTTTGTCGTCCTTGCCGATGTTCTTGACGGCGTTCTTCACGTCGCCAACGCCTTTTTGCACCTTGCCTTCGGCCTGCTTTGCCATGCCTTTGGCTTGCTGCTCCTTGCTTCCGGTGATCTCGCCGGCCTTCTCCTGCGCCTTGCCGGCAATATCCTTCATGTGGCCCTTGGCCTGGTCCTTGTTCATTGCGCGTCTCCTTAATGGATGGACGAGAGTGTCCTGATCCACTGGGAGCACGCCTCGTGCCTAGCCCGGCTGCCCCGGCACTATGGTCGCGTCGGGGTCGATATGCGACCAGGGGCGTGCGCTCTTGGTCCAGATATGCGTGCCGATCCTCATGTCGGGCGCGTTATCCAGGGTCCCGGCGCGGACCACCACCGTCTCGGGCGCGTTCGCGCGCTGGCTGTAGATCGGCGAGCCGCAATCGCCGCAGAAGTAGCGATGCAGCGTGCGGCCGCTGTCGGCGATGCCGCTATAGCGCTTGGGCGTGCCTCGCGTGATCTTGAACGCGGCGCTCGGCACGACGGCATTCACGCTGCCGCCGGCGCCCGAGGCCTTCTGGCAGTTCGTGCAGTGGCAGGCGCGAAGATTCTCGACCGGCGCGCTGATCGTGTAGCGGATGGCGCCGCACAGGCAGCTGCCCTGCAACGCTGAAGAGCCCATTTCCGTCATGTCGGGATTCCGTTTTATTGGCGGGACGTAATAGTGCCGAAGCGGGAGCGTTGTTTGCAACGCCCGTCGGCGGCGTAGCCGAATGCGCTACATTCGCCGGCTATGCGCGCGCCGGCGAAGCGGGAGCTCTCCGCCCGCGACCTCGAGCCGATCCTCGAGGTCGCGGCGAAGCTCGCCGCGCCCTTCGACCTGCGCACGATGCTGGACGAGGTGGTCGAGGTGGCAAAGCGCGTGCTCGCGGCGGACCGCGGCTCGGTCTGGCTCTACGATCGCGACACGGACGAGCTGGTGCTGCGCATCGCAGCCGAGATCGGCGAGGTGCGCGTGCCGGGCGGCGCGGGCCTGGTCGGCAGCTGCGCGCGCAGCCGCGAGATCATCAACGTTCCCGATTGCTACACCGATGCGCGCTTCGATCCGAGCACCGATCGGCGCTCCGGCTACCGCACGCGCTGCCTGCTGACCCTGCCGCTCGTCGACCACAAGGGCGTGCTGGTGGGCGTGATGCAGCTCCTCAACAAGGCCGGCGGCGTGTTCGACGAGAGCGACGAAGCGCTCGGAAGAGTGCTGGCGGCGCAGTGCGCGATCGCGCTGCAGCGCACGCTGATGACGGAGGCGCTGATCGAAGGCGAGAAGATGCGCCAGCAGCTCGAGACCGCGCGCGTGGTGCAGATGAGCACGCTGCCTTCGGCCATGCCGGCGGTGCCCGGCTACGATGTCTACGGCGTCTTCGAGCCCGCCGACCTCACCGGCGGCGACACCTTCGATCTCTCGCTCGTCGGACCCGAGCTGCTGATCGTGCTCGGCGATGCCACGGGGCACGGCATCGGCCCCGCGCTCTCCGTGACGCAGATGCAGGCCATGCTGCGCCTCGCCTTTCGCATCGGCATCGACCTCGATGCGGCGTACCTGCACGTCAACAACCAGCTCGCCGCGACGCTGCCCGCCGATCGCTTCATCACGGCGTTCATCGGGCTGCTCGACCCGCGCACGCACGAGCTGCGTTTCCACAGCGGCGGGCAGGGACCGATCCTGCATTACCAGGCCGCGAGCGGCGGCTGCATCGACTACAAGCCGACGAGCTTTCCGCTCGCCGCCATGCCGATCGAGCGCGTGCGCGCGCCGACCGCGCTGGCGCTCGGCGAGGGCGACATCCTCGCGCTCGTCTCGGACGGCATCTTCGAATACCACGACAAGCGCAAGCAGCAGTTCGGCGAGCAGCGCGTGCGCGAGCTGATCTGCGCGCACCACGAGCTGCCCGCGGCCGAGCTGGCGAAGAAGATCTTCGCCGCGGTGGAGGCATTCGCCGGCGAGGCGCCGCAGGAGGACGACATGACGGTAGTGCTCGTCAAGCGGCAGGTGCCGGCGGCGAGCGCGAGCTTCCCGCGCGCGCTCGAGGCGCTGGCTGGCATCTTCGACTTCACCCGCCAGGCGGTGCCGGCGGACGTGCGTCCCAGCGTCGATTTCGTGCTGGAGGAGCTCTTCACGAATGTGTTGAAATACGGCCGCGCGAGCGAAAGCCCGGTCCTGATCGAGGTGCGCCGCATCGCCGGAGGGGTCGAGGTCACGCTGGTCGACGACGATGCGCAATACTTCGACCCGACGAAGGCGCCGCAGGCGGACACCGGGGCGCCGCTCGAGGCACGGCAACCGGGGGGACTGGGGATCCACTTGCTGCGCAAGATGGTGGATTCGATCCGGTACGAATACGCGGAGGAGCGCCGGCAGAGCCGGATCGTGTTCCGCAAGACGCGAGGGGGAGACGATGCTGGCGATTGACTACGCAGGCGACGGCGCGGTGGTGATCTCGGGCCGCCTGGATGCGGCGCAATGCGCATCCGCGCAGGCCTTCCTCGACAAGGTGCAGGGCACGGTCAAGGTCGACTGCAGCGCCCTCGAATACATCTCCAGCGCCGGGCTCGGCGTGCTCCTCAAGACGCAGAAGCGCCTGATGGGCTCGGGCGGGAAGCTCCGCCTCATCGGCGTCAGCCGCCACCTGCGCGACATCTTCCAATACTCCGGCTTCGACCAGATCTTCGAGATCGAGGCCGCGGGCTAGTGGTGCCCTCCAACCTTCTGCCCCGCCGCGTGTAATTGTGGTGAGGGAGCCCGACGAAGTGCTGGTGAAGCGCTGTCGTCAGGGTGACCGCGGCGCCTTCTCGCAGCTCGTCAAGCGGTACCAGCGGACGCTCTACAACGCCGCCTACCGCGTGCTCGGCCGCGAAGAGGATGCGCGCGATATCACCCAGGTGGTGTTCCTGCGGATCGCCGAGCGGCTGGCCGAATACGATCCGCGCTACAAGTTCTTCAGCTGGGTGTATCGAATCGCGGTGAACGAGTCGCTGAACCTGCTGAGGAAGAACGCAAGGGAAGAGCCGCTCGACGGGGAAGCGGACGACATGCCGGGGCTGGAGAGCGCCGACCCGGCGTGGCGCATGGACGCGGCGCAGGTCTCCGAAAGGGTGCAGAGGGCACTGATGAAGATGAAGTTCTCCGACCGCGTGGTGCTGACGCTGCGCCACTTCTCCGAGTGCAGCTACGAGGAGATCGCGGAGATCCTGCAGATCGAGGTGAAGACCGTGAAATCACGCCTGTTCGAGGCGCGGCAGAGGCTGCGGCCGCTCCTCGGGGACCTGGCCCGATGACCGCCGGCGAACGGCTCGAGCTCATGCACGCCGTGCTCGACGGCGCGGCCTCCGAGGCCGAGAAGCGCGGGCTAGAGGCCTTGCTCGCCGCCGATCCGGTCGCCAAGGCCGAATTTGCCGCACTGCAGCGCCTCTTCGAGCACCTCGGCAAGGTGCCGAAGCTCGAGCCTTCGCGCGAGCTCGACTTGCGCGATGCGTACAAACTTTTCGGGCCCTCGCGTGTACTTGGGTTATCGTCGGCAACAAATTTCTGGGGAGGATGGATGAATAAGCGATTGATCTGGAGCGGGATTGCGGTCGCCGGGGTGGCGGTCGTGGTGGCGGGCAACTACTTCTTCAACATTCCGTCGACGGGCGAAAACCTCACCGGCACGATCACGCCGGCGCAGCGCTATCGCGCGCCGGAGCAGATCAAGTCCTCGGACGTGAAGCTTGGCGACCAGACCATCGCCCAGCTCATGCAGAGCGACGTGGTGATCAAGGCGGTGAAGGATCCGCAGTTCCAGGCGCTCGCGGCGAACCCGCAGGCGTTCCAGGCGCTCGCGGCCAATGCGCAGGCCTTCGCCGCGATGGCGTCCAGCCCGCAAGCCTTCCAGGCGATGGCGGCGAATCCGCAGGCGTTCCAGGCGCTCGCCGCCAACCCGCAGGCCTTCCAGGCGATGGCCGCGAATCCGCAGGCTTTCGCCGCGTTCGCGAATGACCCGAAGGCGTTCGCGGCCGCGGCCGCGAATCCGCAAGCCTTCCAGGCGATGGCCGCCAATGCGCAGGCCTTCCAGGCGCTCGCCGCGAATGCCCAGGCGATGCAGGCGCTGCAGGCGAACCCGCAAGCCTTCCAGGCGATGGCCGCCA
>DATDCR010000332.1:0-2714 GCA_036524215.1 Burkholderiales bacterium | reverse complement strand
GAGTCCTTCCAGCGTAGAAAGCAAATGCATCGAGGCGCGCCGCTTGGTTCCCGCCTCGGTGAACGCGAGCGTGCCGTTGTCGAACTCGAGCAGTGCCAGCGTGATGCGACCCGGCGGCTTCCTGCCTGGAAGCAGCCACTGCAGGCGTCCCGCGATCATCAGGTGCAGCACGAGATAGAGCGAGCCGTCGAGCACGAGCACGATGCGCTTGCCGATGCGGCATACCGACGTGACTTCGCGCCCCTCGGCGCTCGCGATCGGCGGCACGGCGGTTCGCAGGAGGAAGGGATTCAGCAGCTTCACCCGCGCGAGCGTGCGTCCGACGACGCGCGCCTCGAGCGCTTCGATGTACAGCGTGACGTCGGGCAGCTCGGGCATGCGCTAGTTTGAATGAGTTAGTGCCCTGACCCCGAATTTCGCGGGGTGGGTCAAATCCCAATGCTAAGATCGCCGCCCCATGGTTGCCGAACGCCGCGCCGCGAGCGAGCTGCAGGCCCGCCTGCGCAGCGGCGAATTCGTCATCACGGCGGAGATCACGCCGCCGGTGTCGACCGATCCTGCCGAGTTCCTGCGCCGTGCCATGCCGCTGAAGGGCCTCGCCACCGCGGTGAACGTCACCGACGGCGCCGGCGCGAAGGTGCATCTCTCGAGCCTTGCCACCGCGCACTTCCTCGTGCAAAGCGGCATCGAGCCGATCTTCCAGATGACCTGCCGCGACCGCAACCGGCTCGCGCTGCAGGGCGACCTGCTCGGCGCGGTCGCGCTCGGCATCCGCAACGTGCTGGTCCTGACCGGCGACGATCCGAAGGCGGGCGACCAGCCGGATGCGAAAGCCGTGCACGACCTCGACAGCCGCGGCTTGCTTGCCATGGCAAACGCCATGCGCTCGGAAAACAGGCTGCCCACGGGAACCGTGATCCATGGCGGCATGCGCCTTTTCCTCGGCGCGGCCGATCTGCCGATCGACCCGCCGCCCGGCTGGGAGCCGAAGGGGCTGAAGGCCAAGATCGCCGCCGGCGCGGACTTCGTGCAGACGCAGTTCTGCATGGATACCGGCGTCGTGCGCCGCTACACCGAGCGGCTGCGCGAGACCGGCGTCGATATTCCGATCCTGATCGGCGTCGCGCCGATGCCGTCGGCGAGGTCCGCGCGCTGGATGAAGGACAAGCTCTTCGGCACCATCATCCCGGATCGCTTCGTCGAGCGCCTGGACAAGGCGAGCGACCCCAAGGCCGAAGGCCGCAGGATCTGCATCGAAGTGCTGCGCGAGCTCGCCGACATTCCCGGCGTGGCCGGCGCGCACGTGATGGCGCCGATGAACTTTGCCGAGATCCCTATCGTGATTGCCGAATCCGGCGTCGCCGGAAAGAAGCCAGCCCATGCCGTTCACTGACCATTACCAGACCATCGACGGCTGCCGCACCCATTTCCGCCGCGGCGGAAAAGGGCTGCCGCTGGTCTTCCTGCACGGCGCGAGCGGCGCGCCGGTCGTGCTGCCCTTCATGGAGAAGCTGGCCGAGCGCTTCGACGTCATCGTGCCCGACCATCCGGGCTACGGCGAGAGCGATGAGCCGCAGTGGCTCGAGAACATCCACGATGCCGCGTACTTCTATCTGGATTTCCTCGCCGCGCTCGAGCTGAGAAGCGCCGTCCTCGTCGGCAGCTCGATGGGCGGCTGGATGGCGATGGAGATGGCGGTGCGCGACACCTCGCGCATCGGCTCGGTCGTGCTCGTCAGCCCGGCCGGCATCGCCGCCAAGGGCGCCGAGCCGGCGGACATCTTCCTGCTGCCGCCGGAAGAAATGGCGCGCAAGCTCTTCGTCGACCAGAAGCTCGCCGAGGCGCGGCTCTCGGCGCCGGTCACGCCTGAAAGCATCGACCGGGACCTGAAGAACCGGCATACGACGGCGCGCCTCGCCTGGGAGCCGCGGCTGCACGATCCTTTCCTGCCCAAGTGGCTGCATCGCATCGGCGTGCCGGTGAGCATCGTGTGGGGTGCGCAGGACCAGATCCTTCCCGTCGGCATCGCGCACGAGATCAAGCGCCTGCTGCCGAAGGCGCAGCTCAACATCTTCGAGCGCTGCGGCCATCTGCCGCAGGTCGAGAAATGCGACGAGTTCTGCGACGTCGTGGTGAGGTTCGCATGCAGATAGTCCTGTTCCACCTGATGCCGTACGCGGATCTCGACCTCGCCGAAGGCCGCAGGAACGGCACCGTCTGGGTCACGCTGCCGAACCGGAATTTCGACCCGGAGAAGGGCCACAAGCTCTACAACCGCTATCTCGACGAGCTCGAATACGGCGAGAGCCTCGGCTTCGATGTGGTGGCGGTGAACGAGCATCACCAGACGGCGTATGGGCTGATGCCTTCGCCGATCGTGACCGCTTCTGCTCTGGCGAGAAGGACGACGCGGGCGAAGATCGCCATCCTCGGTAGTGCGCTGCCCCTGCGCTCGCATCCGCTCACCGTGGCCGAAGAGCACGCCATGATCGACGTCATCAGCGGCGGGCGCCTCATCACCGGCTTCGTGCGCGGCATCGGCGCCGAATACCACACGTTCGGCATCAATCCGACCTTCTCGCACGACCGCTTCCACGAGGCGCACGACCTGATCGTGCGCGCATGGACTGAGCCCGGCCCGTTCGCCTTCGAAGGGCACCATTACAAGGTGCGCTACGTGAATCTCTGGCCGCGGCCCTACCAGAAGCCGCACC
>DATDCR010000331.1:0-2564 GCA_036524215.1 Burkholderiales bacterium | reverse complement strand
CCCGAGCTTATGGATGTAGATCGCATGCAGCCCGGGATAGCAGGTCAGCACTTCCCACGTGCTGCGCGCCGCGGGGTCGCGCTCCAGGATGCAGGCGATGTCGCTGCGGAGCTTGGCGAACATAAGGGGATTCTATTGTTGTCCGACTAATGCATTCAACTATTCCGGCTTTGCATGCTTCCCATTCCGGCCGCTCATCTGAGGATCTTGTCGGCGCGTGCGAGGACATCGCCCGGGATATTGATGCCGAGGTCGCGTGCCACCTTTACGCTGATCACGAGCTGGAAATTCGCCGGCTGCTCGACCGGCAGCTCGCCCGGTTTCGCGCCGCGCAGGATGCGGTCGACGTACCAGCTCGCGCGCCGGTACATCTCCTCGATGCTCGGCCCGTAAGAAAGCAGGCCGCCGCCTTCGACGAATTCCTCGTAGAGCGACATGACGGGCAGCTTGCGTTCGCGCGCGAGGTCCAGGATTTGCGGCTTGAAGGACGTGATGAGGAGATCGTCGAGCACGAAGACCGCGCCCGCCTCGGCGCTCTTGATCGCTTCGAACGCCTGCGGCAGCTCGGCGGCGGCCCGCACGCCGACATCGACCACGTCGACCTTCAGCTGGGGCGCCGCGGCCTTCACTTCTTGCAGAATGAGCGCGAGACCCGGGTTGCCGGAATTCCAAAGCACCGCCACCCGGGAGAGCTGCGGCAGCACGGTTTTCAGCACCTCGATGCGCTTGCCGCCGAGCTCGTCGGCCACGTTCGAGATGCCGGTGATGTTGCCGCCCGGGCGCGACAGCGTCGCCACGAGGCCGGTGCGCGACGGGTCCGACACCCGCGCGAAGACGACCGGGATCTCGCTCGTGCGCTTCTTCGCCGCCTGCGCCGCCTGGGTGTTGATCACGAACAGGACGTCCACTTTCGCCTTGACCAGCTCGTCGACGAGCGTCGGCAGGCGATCGTTGCGTCCGCTGGCGAAGCGCCACTCGAGCTCGAGATTCTTTCCTTCGACGTAGCCGCGCTCACGCAGGCCGGCGCGGAAGGCCTCGAGCGGCCCGGGCGGGGCGGCGCCGGGCGAAAGCACGCCCACCCGCACTTTTTTCGCTTGGGCATGGACCGGCGTAACGGTGCCGATGGCCAGGGCAAGGCAAAACGACAGCAGGAACGTGGCGATCCTCACTTACCGGGCTCCTTCTTTAGAAGCGCTTTCAGCAAGCCGCGAATGATATTGACCTCCTCGCGCTCGAGCGCCGGCACGCGTGAAAAAAGTCTCCGCCAGCGCTCGCGCAATCGCGAGTTCGGTGTCATGAAGCCGCTCGCGATGGCAGCCTCCTCAAGATGCATGTAGAGGCCTTCGAGGTCCTCGACGGTCGCGCGCTTTTCAACGCGGGTGAACGGCATGGCGACGTCCACGCACATGCGCAGCTCGTAGGCCACGACCTGCACTGCCTGCGCGAGATTCAGCGAGCTGAACTGCGGGTTGGCCGGGATATGGACGAGAAACTGGCAGGCGAACATCTCGTCGTTGGTCAGCCCTGCCTGCTCGTTGCCGAACACGAACGCCACCTGGTCGTTCATCTCCACGGCTCGCGCCGCGGCAGTGCGCACGTCGAGCACTTGCGGCGACCACTCGCGCGAGCGGGCCGTCATGGCGAAGGCGGCGACGCAATCCTTGATCGCGTCGTGCAGCGTTTCATGGATCGTGGCCGCTTCCAGCACATCGCCTGCATTGGTGGCCATCCACTGCGCCTCCGGCGCCGGATAGCGCTCCGGCGCGACGAGCCGCAAGTCGGAAAGCCCCATCGCCTTCATCGCGCGCGCGGCAGCGCCGATGTTGCCGGGATGGCTCGGCCGACACAGCACGATACGGATGGGAGGCATGCGTCTAGAATACCGCCTGCCTTCGTGGACAGTTAGGGCTCCGTCCCCGAACTCCAGCGCCATGCATCCCATCCTAAACATCGCCATCCGCGCCGCGCGCAAGGCCGGCTCGGTCATCAACCGCGCCTCGCTCGACGGCGGCAAGCTGACGATTCGGTCCAAGCGCGCGAAGGATTTCGTCACGCAGGTCGACCAGGCCGCCGAGGAAGCGATCATCGATGTCGTGCACAAGGCCTATCCCGAGCACGGCTTCCTCGCCGAGGAGTCAGGCGCGCGCAACGGCGAGGCCGAGTTCGTGTGGATCATCGATCCGCTCGACGGCACGACCAACTTCATCCACGGCTTTCCCCAGTATTGCGTGTCGATCGGCGTGCAGCAGCGCGGCGTGATGGCGCACGCGGTGGTCTACGACCCGGGCCGCAACGAGCTCTTCACGGCCTCCAAGGGGCGCGGCGCCTTTCTCAACGACCGGCGCATCCGCGTCTCGACGATGACGAAATTCGGCGATGCGCTCGTCGGCACCGGCTTCCCGTTCAAGGAAGTCACGCGGCTCGAGCTGTATACGCGGCAGCTGCAGGGGATGATGAAGAACTGCGCCGGCGTACGGCGAGCGGGTGCCGCCGCGCTCGACCTTGCCTACGTAGCTTGCGGCCGGCTCGATGCCTTCTGGGAGCTCGGACTTTCGCCGTGGGAC
>DATDCR010000330.1:0-4494 GCA_036524215.1 Burkholderiales bacterium | reverse complement strand
GGTCGGCGCGGTGCGCGCGCCATTGCGCCTCGCTGAGCGCTTGCGGGTACAGCTCCCAGCGCGTGCGGCCTTCGGAGGCGGCGGCGAGCTCGCCGAGCTTGCGGCGCAGCTCGAGCGGCCGCGAGATGGCGCGCAGCGGCTCGAGCGAAGAGCCGGTGCCGACGACGCTGACGTCGCCGTAGCCGAGGAGCCGGCCGAGCACCGTCTGGTCGACGCGCACGCTCTCCACCTTCGAGAGATTCATCTCCACCGTGTCGCGCGCGATGAAGCCGCGCTTGGCGATGATGCGCCGGTCGGTGAGCACGAGCTCGATGGTGCTGCGGCGGATGAGCGCGACGAGGAACACGATGATGCCGACGGCGAGGGCGACGCTGCCGCCGATGAGCCACTGGTCTTCCCTGCTCACCGCGAAAGCGGCGATGCCCCCGGCGATGAAGAGCAGGCCGAGCAGGTACGAGAGCGCATAGTGCCAGTGCGAGACCGCCGCGCGGTGGACGATGGCTTCTCCCGGCGCGAGGACCGATTCGACATAGGAGCTCATCAGGCCACCTTGTGCCGCAGCTCGCCGATCTTCTCGATCCAGAGCCGCACGCGCTCGCCGGAGCGCAGGAACCGCTTGCGGCCCATGCCGACGCCGGCCGGCGTGCCGGTGAGGACGAGGTCGCCGGGCCAGAGCGTGACGCGCGAGGAGAGCATCGCGATCTGCTCAGCGGTGTCGAAGATCATCCGGCCGGTATTCGAGTCCTGCATCAGCTCGTCGCCGACCCAGAGCTTGATGCCGAGGTCGTGCGCATCGCCGATCTCGGCCGCGGGCACGATCCAGGGCCCGAGCGGGCAGGCGCCGTCGAAGCTCTTCTGGCTCAGCCAGTCGAAGTGGAACGGCGAGGCGGGCGGATTGTTCGGCCGGCGCATGACGTCTCGGGCGGAGAGATCGTTGGCGATCGTATAGCCGCCGACGCAGCCGAGCGCCTTGCCGACCGGCACATCCTTCGCCTTGCGCGCGATGACGGCGACGAGCTCGACCTCCCAGTCCACCGCTCGAGAGAACGAAGGCAGCCTCACCGTGGCGTTCGGGCCGACCACGCAGTGCGAGGCCTTGATGAAGTGCCACGGCTTCTCGCCGAGGTCCTTCATCGTGGGGCCCGGCTCGCGGCCCTGCGCACGCTCCATCTCGGCGACGTGGTCGGTGTAGTTCGCCCCGGCGCAGTAGATCGCGCCCGGGCGCGGGATCGGGGCGAGCAGCTTCACCTTCCTGAGCGGCGTGGCCTTGCCTCGCGGTTTGATTTTCTTGTTCAGTAATTCAACGATGTCGGCGCCGGCGTCATAGACCATGTCGTCGGCCACCACGCCGGCGCGCGGGCCCTTCGATGACGCGAATGTGACGAGGCGATACCCCAAGGCCCGGGCATCTTACGCGACCGCGCGCAACTCCTTCACCGCGCTGCGCAGCTCCGGGGTGGCGTGTCGGCGGTCCTCGGGACGGAAGTAGGTCAGGATCTGGTCGAACACGCGGTCGAAGCTGCCCGGGTGGCCGCCCGCGCTCAAGTCGAAGAACCCTTCGCAGCCGAGCTCGCGCGCAGCGGCGTGCAATCCCGAGCGCACCTCGTCGCCCAGCGCGCGTCCCGCCGCCTTGACGCACAGGACGCGCGCGCCGGGTTGTGCGCCGCGCGCGTGCTGCGCGAACTCGAACATGTGCGAGTCGGCGAAGAGGTAGCCGATGACGATGTGCGAGTACGTTTTCTTTTGCAGTGCGGCGTCGCCGTCGGCGAGCGTGCATGCAAAATCCACCGGGTAGCGTTCCAGGAGGCGGGTAAGAATGTCACGCGCAAAGGGCGACACCGCCATCAGGACGCGCGGCTCTCCGCCCTGGTCGGCGCGCTCGTGGCCTTCGGCGTTCTTCGGCCACATCAAATCAATGACTTGAAGTACGAGCGAAGCGGGCGGGCGGGTGCGTCCCTGCGCCCAGCTGGCGAGATGCGCCGCCGGGACGTTCAGGATCACGGCAAGCGTATTCGCCCCGAAGCTCTCGACCGCGCCGGTGAGCACGGACTTGTAGAAATCCCGGTCGGTGAACACGCCTGCGTCCGTGCAAGGACGGTGCCACCCACTAGAATGCCTTCAGGAGGATTGACATGGCCGCCAAGCCCGCCCCGATGAAGCTCGACAAGCCCCTGCGCAAGCGCATCTACGATTCGATCGCCGAGACGATCGGCAACACGCCGCTCGTCAAGCTGAACCGCATCGCGCACGAAGCCAACGCCAAGGCGCGCGTGCTGCTCAAGCTCGAATACCTGAACCCGCTCCTCAGCGTGAAGGATCGCATCGGCGTGGCGATGATCGAGGCGCTCGAGGCCGAAGGCAAGATCGGTCCCGGCTCGGTGATCGTCGAGCCGACCTCCGGCAACACCGGCATCGGCCTCGCGTTCATGTGCGCCGTGCGCGGCTATCGCTGCATCCTCACGATGCCGGAGTCGATGTCGATCGAGCGGCGCAAGATGTTCGCCCTGCTCGGCGCCGAGATGGTGCTCACGCCGAAGGAGCAGCGCATCCAGGGCGCGGTCGACGCGGCGCACAAGCTGCTCAAGGAAATTCCGAAGTCCGTGATGCCCTGGCAGTTCGGCAACAAGGCCAATCCCGACATCCATCGCCGCACGACCGCGGAGGAGATCTGGGCCGACACCGCGGGCGAAGTCGACTTCATCGTCTCCGGCGTCGGCACCGGCGGCACGCTCACCGGCTGCGGCCAGGCGCTGAAGCCAAGGCGCGCGAGCCTCAAGATCGTCGCGGTCGAGCCGACCGGAAGCGCCGTCCTTTCCGGCGGCAAGCCCGGCCCGCACGTGATCCAGGGCCTGGGCGCGGGCTTCGTGCCCGAGGTGCTCGACACCAAGCTGATCGACGAGGTGATCGCGATCACGAACGAGGACGCGGTGGCGACGGCACGCAAGCTCGCCCGGCTGGACGGCATCCCGGCCGGCATATCCACCGGCGCGATCGTCAGCGCGGCGCTGCAGGTGGCGGCGCGCGCCGGGAGCGAAGGCAAGACCATCGTCTGCTTCGCGCCTTCGAACGCCGAGCGCTACATGTCGACGATATTGTTCGAGGGCTTGCAGTAGGCGCAGTTTCTTGACCAGGGGAGAAAAAGAATGACAACGGGGAGATGCCTCGCGGCGGCGATGGCGCTCGCGTGCTCGTCGGCCTTCGCCGATTGCGAGCCCCGCGACGGCACGCCGGCGGAGTTCCAGCACAAGGCGCGCGTGTCGGCGGCGCTGAAGGAAGCTTTCCCCGCGGCGCCCGCCAACTGGACGATGAGCCTGAAGGACATCGACGCGGCGCCCGACGTCTGCAAGGAGAACCGCATCGGCCAGTTCACGATCGAGCGCGTCGCGACCTACAAGTACACGCCGACCAAGGAAGAAACCGCCGCCGCGGAAGCCGAGAGCCGCAAGCTCCGCAAGGAGATCGAAACCCTGCGCGAGCTGCCGCCGGAGGTGAAGAAGGAGCGGCAGGTGTGGCTCGACAAGATGAGCGAGGCCAACCGCGCCTCGAACGCGGCCTACAAGGCCGGCGACAAGGCGCTCGCGCGCAAGAAGAGCGAAGAGGGCGACGGCTATAGCGCGAAGGGCCGCGAGATCCGCGATCGCTACTGGGCGAGCGTGCAGCCGAAAGTGAGCGAGCTCGAGGCGCGCGCGAACAGCCTGCGGCCCGCGGGGAAGACGGTCACCGTGCGCGCCATCGCGAACGATATGCACGGCACGAGGACGCCCAGGCCGGAGATGGGCGCGCAATTCACCGCCGGGAAGGTGCCGGTGCGCGATCCCGGGCTCAAGCTGCAGGGCGTGATCCTGCTGGTGGAAGGCACGCCCCAGGACCGGCGCGAGATCGAAGCCGCGGTCGACAGGAAGAAGCTCGAGCGCCTCGTGCAGTAGCGGGCGGCGCGCTTTTTGCCTCTGTGCGGGGGTGTCCCGCGCAGACGACAGAAACGTGCCGGCCTTCGCCGCCATCCTGCTCGGCATCGGTATGGGCGCGTTCCTGGACGACATCGTGCGCTCGGCTGCGCTTCTCGATGCCGTCTGGCATGCAGCGGCGTGGGCCGCAATCCTGATCGGTCTCTTCATTCCCCGCCGGCTGCGGTGGCCCACACTCGCGCTCCTCGGCGCGATGTTCATCGGGCTCGGTGGCTTCGATCTGCTCGAAAGCTCGCCGCGGCCGTCATGGCTGTATTGGGACCTCGGCTTCATCGCCTTCGGAGCGCTGATGATCATCGGCGGGTGGTACCGCAGCCGCGCCCGGCCGGTGCCGCGTGCAAAACCCTCGGTGGAGCGGCGCAAGCGTCAGATGCGCTGGCGGCCGGGCGATCGGCGCGCCTACAAGGGCGTGCAGGCCTCCCCGTAAAAAAACCCCGCCGAGGCGGGGCTTTCCGGTGCGCTTAGGCGATCAGTACTTCTTGTTGCTGGAGCTGGACTCGCTCTTCGTCGTGTCGCTGGAGCTGGTGTC
>DATDCR010000329.1:0-1931 GCA_036524215.1 Burkholderiales bacterium | reverse complement strand
GGATCGCCGTAGCCGCCGGCGCCGGGCAGCTCCATGCGCACGAGGTCGCCTTGCACGATCGTGTCGAGGCCCTTCGACTTCAGGCGCTTCTCGCTGGGCGTGCCGGGATTGAGGATCAGCGCGCCCAGGCGGCCCGGTTTTCCGCCGAACAGGCCCTGCGGCGCGAACTTGTGGCGGTCCCCGTAGCGCGCGAAGCTCGCCCGCTCGGCGAGCAGGCGCACGTCGCGCCGCAGCGCCAGGCTGCCGCGCGTTGTGCCGGCGCCGCCGGAATCCGCGATGAACTCGTAGCGCTCGATACGCACGGGATAGCGCAGCTCCGCCGCTTCGACCGGCGTGTTCATGAAGCGCGGCAGGTGGCTGTCCTGCCCGTCGGCGCCGTCCTGCTTCGGGCGCGCGCCGTTCCCGCCGCCCTGGATGTCCGTGAAGATGAAGGGCTTGCCGGTTTTCGCGTCGGTGCCGCCGAAGGCGCAGGTGGTGATCTGCCCGTGCGAGCCGGCGGTGACGCGCTGCGGGACGATCTTCGAGAGCGCAACGTACATCGCCTCGACGATCTTCTGCGAGGCGTTGGTGCGTGCCGCGACTGCGCCGGGCGGCAGCGGATGCACGATCGAGCCGGGGCGGGTGAGCACCTGGATCGGCCGGTAGCAGCCGGAGTTCGGCGGCGCGTGCGGATCGACCACCGAGATCATCACGTAGTAGATCGCCGCATGCGTATTGGCGATGGTGGAGTTGGTGTTGCCTTCGGCCTGCGGGTCGCTCCCGGTCAAGTCGACGATGACGCGATCGCCCTTGATGGTGAGCTTGACGTGGATGCGGATCGGACGGTCGTTGATGCCGTCGTCGTCGATGAAATCCTCGGCCTCGACGCTGCCGCCGGGCAGCTCGCGGATGCCCTGGCGCATGCGGCGCTCGGAGTAGTCGAGGAGATCGCGGCAGGCGCGCTCCATGGTCGGCCTGCCGTAGCGCGTGTAGAGACGGTCGAGGCGCTCGGTGCCCACCATCAGCGAGCTGATCTGCGCGCGGATGTCGCCCAGCGTGCGCTCGGGCAGGCGGATCTGGTTGGCGATGATGCCGACGATCTCGGCGTCCTCGACGCCGCGCTTGACGAGCTTGACGAACGGCAGGCGCAGGCCCTCGAGGTAGATCTCGCGGATGCCGCCGGCGACGCCGCCGGCCGCGACGCCGCCGAGATCGGAGTGGTGCGTGATGTTGCCGACGAAGCCGATGAGCTGGCCTTTGTGGAAGGCGGGCGAGATGGCGTACAGATCCATGATGTGCTGCCCGCCGGTATACGGATCGTTGGTGATGATCACGTCGCCCGGCGCAAGGTCCTTGGGCTTGTACTGCCGCACGAGCTCGCGCATGGTGATCTCGAAGCCGGCGAGCAGGCTCGGCGTGTGGTGCGCCTGCGCCACCGTCTGGCCCTTCGCATCGGTGATCACGCACGAGATGTCCTTGATCTCGGTAATGATCGTCGAGCGGCCGGTGCGCACGAGCGTGTAGCCCATCTCGTCCGCGATCTGCTCGAGCGCGTAGCGGATCACCTGCATCGTCACGAGATCGCTCATCGGTGTTTCTCCTTCAGCGGCACGAAAAGACCAAGATCGACGCCAACCGACGCCGTGTAGCCCGGCGGAACGAGGGTAGCCGAGGTCGGCTCCTCGATCACCGCCGGTCCCTGGACCCGCATGCCGTAGCGCAGACGGTCACGGTCGTACACCGCCGAGGCGACGAAGCCGCGGCGCTCGTAGTACACCGGTCGCCGGCCGGTGCGCGCGGCCTTCGCATCCGGCCTTGCCTTCGCCGTGCCTTTCAGCGTGACGGGCGCGTTCAGGCCTTCGGCGCTCAGGCGCAGGTTCACGATCTCGATCGGCTCGCCCTCGAAGAAAAACGCATAGCGCGAGCGATACAGCTTGCCGAACGCCTCCAGC
>DATDCR010000328.1:0-5357 GCA_036524215.1 Burkholderiales bacterium | reverse complement strand
AGCAGCCCGAGCCGTGCGAGAGCGGCGCCGGGTGCAGGATCGAATCCATCGGCCCGAGCTTGTCGATGTCCGCGAAATAGGCGTGCGTCATGAAGAGCAGGTTGCGGTGCGAGAGGATGGCGCCCTTCGGCACGCCGGTCGTGCCGCTCGTATAGAAGAGCCAGGCCGCATCGTTCGGTTCGACATCGGCGGGCGCCATTGCCGGCCCGCGGAGCTTCGCGATGTCCGCGATGGCGGTGCCTTTGGGGATCGCGTGCTCGAGCTCGCTCGACACGAAGCAGGCCTTGGCGCCCGAGTTCTCGATGATGTAGGCGAACTCCTTGGCATGCAGCTTGGCGTTCATCGGCACGGCGACCAGGCCCGCATGCCAGCACGCGAACATCAGCTCGTAATACTCGGCGCAGTTCTTCGCGGCGATGGCGACGCGATCGCCTTGCGCCAGGCCGAGCTTCTTGCGCAGGCCGCCGGCCAGCTCGCCTACGTGCTGCGCGAGCAGGCCGTACGAGACGACCGCATGCCGGCCTAGCGCGATCGCCCGCGCGTCAGGCAGCAGCCGCGCGCTTCTCAGCAGTAGATGCGCCAGATTCATGCAGGCCGAACAGCGTCTGTGCGTTTTGCGTCGTTTGGCGCGCGACCTCCTCGGGCGGGCGACCCAAGGCGCGCGCCACCGTGCGCAGGATGTGCGGCAGGAACGCCGGCTCGTTGCGCCGCGCCTTGGGCTGCGGATGCAGGTCGCGGGGCGTGAGATACGGCGCGTCCGTCTCGAGCAGCAGCCGGTCGGATGGAATCTCGCGCACCAGCTCGAGCAGGTGCCTGCCGCGACGCTCGTCGCAGATCCAGCCGGTGATGCCGACATAGAGGCCGAGCTCGAGATACGCGTGCAGCTCGTCCTTCCCGCCGGTGAAGCAGTGCGCCACCGCCTGCTTCACGTGCATCGACTTTAGGATCGACGCGAAGCGCGGATGCGCATCGCGCGAGTGGAGGAAGAGCGGCTTGCCGAGCTCGAGCCCCAGCTCGAGCTGCGCGACGAACCATTTCTCCTGGTCCGGGTGCGGCGAATAGTTGCGGTTGAAGTCGAGGCCGCATTCGCCGATCGCGACCACGCGCGGATGCGCGGCGATGGCCCTCAGGTCATCGATCGTTCGAGGGCCGCAATCGCGCGCATGGTGCGGATGCACGCCGGCGGTCGCATAGAGGTCGAAGCGCTCGGCGATGTCGGCGGCGACGCGGCTCTCCTCGACCGTGGTGCCGGTGACGATCAGCGTCGATACGCCATGCTCGTACGCGCGTGCGACGACCGCCTCGAGGTCGTCGCGGAAGCTCGAATGCGTGAGATTTGCGCCGATATCTATCATTCGAACCCGTGCGGCAGGCCGAGGTCCATGCGGATCTTCAGGCCCTTGATCGTTTCCTTCACCGTGCCGCAAAGCGGAAGGCTGAGGCGCGCGAGGTCGGCCTCGTGCAGCACGATGCTCATGTCCTTCTCCGCCCACGGCATGCCCGAGAGCTCGGCGCGGTTGTCCATCGCCCAGTTCTGGCCGCTGCCGGCTTTCAGGGCCGCGCGCAGCGTTTCGGCCTTCACGCCGAGCGCTTCTCCCAGGCGAAGTCCTTCGTCGTTGGCGGAAGTGCAGGCCCAGAGGAGGAGGTTGTTGACCATCTTGCCGACCTGACCGGCGCCGGCAGGGCCCAGATGGAAGATGTCCGAGGCGAAGGCGCCGAACGCGGGACGGCAGGCGGCGAAGGCCTTCTCATCGCCGCCGCCATAGATCAGCAGCTTGCCGGCGATGGCGGCGGCCTCGCCGCGCGCGAGCGGCGCGTCGAGGAGCACCATGCCCCGGCTTTGCATCCGCTCGGCAAGTCGCACGGCATTGCGAGGCGCGATCGTGGAGCCGATCGCCACCACGAGTCCCTGCCGCCCGCCCTCGGCGATGCCGCCGGGGCCGAAGATCGCCGCTTCCACCTCGTGGTCGAAGCCGACGACGACGATGACGAGCTCGCTCGCCTGCGCCACCTCGTGCGGTGAGGCGAGCATCGTCACGCCGAGCGCAGCAGCGCTCGCGCGCGCCGCGTCAACCGGATCGAAGCCGGCGACGTTGAAACCCTTGGCGAGCAGGTGTTTCGCCATGGGCAGCCCCATCTTGCCGAGGCCGAGCATTCCAACTTTGCGTATTGCAGTCATGGGCGGGTCTCGGCGAGTATAGCGACCGGAGGATATCGACAATGCACATCATAAGAGCCGCGCTCGCCGTCGTTTTCACCCTCGTTTCGCTCGCGGCCGCGGCGCAGACCTGGCCGCACAAGCCGGTGAAATTCATTCTTTCCCTGGGACCGGGCTCGGGCGCCGATATCGGCGCGCGGCTCTACGCCGATCGGCTGACCAAGCTATGGGGCCAGCCGGTGGTGATCGAGAATCGTCCCGGCGGCGACGGCGTCATCGCCATCAACGCCGTGATCCAGGCGAGGGACGACCACACGCTGCTCTGGGGCCCGACGGCCAACTTCGTCGGACACCCGTACAGCCTGGACAGGCTGCCCTACGACCAGAAGGAGCTGCTGCCCGTCGCGCGCGTTTCCGGCACGGTCGTCACCCTCGCCGTGCCGACCAGCATGAACGTCAGCTCGCTCAAGCAGCTCCTCGAAACGGCGAAGCAGAAGCCGGGCTGGATGAACTGGACGACCGCCGTGACGATGACCGACATCATCCTCGAGGGCTTTATGAAGACGCAGGGGATCGACGCGGCGCACGTGCGCTACAAGCAGCCGGCCGAGGCCGTCAACGACCTCATGCAGGAGCGCATCCAGCTCTACAGCTCGGCCTATGCGATCGTGCGGGCGCAGGCGCAATCCGGAAGGGTGAAGCTGCTCGCCGTGCAGGCGAGGAACCGCGTGCCGGGGCTGGACCTGCCCACCGTATCCGAGCTCGGCTTCCCGGGCCTCGACTTCGAGGGCCTCGTCGCCATCCTTGCCGCGCGCTCGAGCGGCATCGGCGATGCGGCGCGCGATCGCATCGCGGCGGACATCAAGACGCTTTCTGCCGATCCGCTCATCGCCGAGCGCCTCGCCTCGACCGCGCAGCTCAACATCCCGGGCAATGCCGCCGAGCTCGCCGCCTCGATCGCGGAGCAGGAGGCGCAGCTCGCCGCGTCGGCGAAGCTGCTCGGCCTGAAGCCGAAGTTCTAGTAAGACGCCTCTATCGTCGTTCCCGCGAAAGCGGGAACCCATGTATGCGCTTCGGGAGTTTTCCTACAGCTTCTTCAGCCGGTAGAGGAGATCGAGCGCTTCGCGCGGCGTGAGCTCGTCCGGGTTTACGCTGCCGAGGGCCTCGCGCAGCGGATCGAGCGCCGGCTCGGGCTCGACCGCCTGCGTCTTCGCGAAGAGGTCGTCCTGGCCGCCGCGGCTGACGGCCGATTCCTCGAGGAGCTCGAGGTACTTGCGCGCCTGGCGGATCACCGGCTTGGGCACGCCGGCGAGCGCGGCGACCTGCAAGCCATAGCTCTGGCTCGCCGGCCCTTCTTCCACCGCGTGGAGGAAGACGACCGTGTCCTTGTGCTCCACCGCGTCGAGATGGATGTTGGCCGCCTCCTTGTACTCGAGCGCGAGGCGCGTCATCTCGAAGTAGTGCGTGGCGAAAAGGCTGAGCGAGCGGTTGCGCTCGACGAGGTGGCGCGCGATCGCCCAGGCGAGCGCGAGGCCGTCGAAGGTCGAGGTGCCGCGTCCGACCTCGTCCATCAGCACCAGGCTCCTGTCGGTGGCGTTGTGCAGGATGGACGCGCTTTCGGTCATCTCGACCATGAAGGTCGAGCGGCCGCCGGCGAGGTCGTCCGCCGCGCCGATGCGCGTGAAGATCTGGTCGATCGGCCCGATGCGCGCCGAGCGTGCCGGAACGAACGAGCCGATGTGCGCCATCAGGGTGATGAGCGCCACCTGCCGCATATACGTCGACTTGCCGCCCATGTTGGGCCCGGTAATCAGGAGCAACGACCTCGTCGGCGACAGCCGGCAGTCGTTCGCGATGAAGTTCTCGATCTGTGCTTCCACCACCGGGTGCCGGCCGCCGACGATCTCGATGCCGCGCTCGTCCATGAACTCCGGCCGCACGTAGCTGTTCTTCAGGGCAAAAGCACACAGCACGTCCAGCTGCGCGATGGCGCGGGCGATCGTCTGCAGCACCGGCACGTGAGCATTGAGCTCATCGAGCAGCGCGTCGTAGAGCGACTTCTCGAGCGCGAGCGAGCGGTCGCGCGCGGATAGCGCCTTGTCCTCGAACGCCTTCAGCTCCGGCGTGATGTAGCGCTCGGCGTTCTTCAGCGTCTGCCGGCGGCGGTACTCGGCCGGGACCTTTGCTGCCTGCGCATTGCTGACTTCGATGTAATAGCCGTGCACCGAGTTGTACGCGACGCGCAGGTTCGGAATGCCCGTGCGCTCGCGCTCGCGCGCTTCCAGCTCGGTGAGGAACTCGCCGGCATTCGTCTGCAGGCCGCGCAGCTCGTCGAGCTCGGCGTTGTAGCCATCGGCGATCACGCCGCCATCGACGATGCGGGCCGCAGGCTCCGCCTTCAGTGCCTTTGCCAGTAACTCAAGGCAGATGATCGGTGTGGCGAGGTCAGCGATGAGCCGCTCGAGAAGCGTGGCCTGGCCGGGATTGACCTGCGCGCGCAAGCCATCCAGCAAGGCGAGGCTCTCGCGCAGGCCGGTGAGCTCCCGCGGCCGCGCGCTCTTGAGCGCGATGCGCGCGGTGATGCGCTCGACGTCCGAGAAGCCGCGCAGCGCCTGGTGAATCCTCGCCGCCGAATCCTGCAGGCAGGCTAGCGCTTCGTGACGATGCTTGAGGACTTCGCGGTCGCGCAGCGGATGGTGCAGCCAGTGGCGCAGCAGCCTGCTGCCCATGCCGGTCGCGCATTCGTCGAGCAGCGAGAAGAGCGTCGGTGCGGCCTCGCCGCGCAGCGTTTCGGTCAGCTCGAGGTTGCGGCGCGTGGCGGCATCGAGCCGCACATACTCGCCGGCGCGCTCGGCCGTGACGGCGGTGACGTGCGCGAGCGCCTGGCCCTGCGTCTTGCCGGCGTACTCGAGCAGCGCGCCGCAGGCGCCGATGGCGAGCGTGAGGTCTTCGCAGCCGTAGCCGGCGAGGCTCGCGGCGCCGAGCTGCTTCAGGAGCTTGCGCTTGCCGCTGTCAACGTCGAAGTGCCACGCCGGACATCGCGTGACGAAGTAGCCGTCGAGGTGCACGCCGTCTGCGACCAGCACCTCGGCCGGATCGATGCGGCGCAACTCATTCTGCAGATTCCCGGGCACAACTTCCGCCACGCGCAGCGCGCCGGTGGCGAGCGAGAGCCACGCGAGGCCGACGGTGGATTTGT
>DATDCR010000327.1:0-5086 GCA_036524215.1 Burkholderiales bacterium | reverse complement strand
CAGCGTGAAGGCGGTCACGCCGATCACGATGAGCGCGGTCCACGCGATGGCGTAGTTGCCGGTCAGCGTATAGGCAAGCCCGCCCATCCAGGCACCCGCGAACGAGCCGACCTGGTGGCTGAAGAAGGTCACGCCGTAGAGGGTGTTGAAGTGCGCGAGGCCGAACATGCGGCCGATCACGCCGCTGATGAGCGGCGCCACGCCGAGCCAGAGGAAGCCCATGGCGGCGGCGAAGATGAGCGCGCTCGCGGTGGTGACGGGCACGGCGAGGAAGAGGCAGATGAACACCGTGCGCGCGCCGTAGATCAGGGCGAGGAGCTTCTTCTGGCTGTAGCGCGCGCCGAGGTGGCCGAAGATGTAGGTGCCGATCGTGTTGCACAGGCCGATGAGGCCGAGCGCCTGCGCGCCGACGCTCGGCGACACGCCGCAGATCTCCAGATACCTCGGCAGGTGGGTGGTGATGAAGATGAGCTGGAAGCCGCAGGCGAAATAGGCGGTCGTCATCTGCAGGAAGCCGCGATGGCGACCCGCCTCTAGAAGCGCTTCGCCGAGCCGCTGCGGTTTGTGCTCCTCGCGGACCGGCTGCTCCCGGATGAGGAGCGCGAGCAGCGCCGTCACGATGGCGATGGCGATGAAGGCGGCGAGCGCGGCCTTCCAGCCGCCGAAGCTCGCCATCATCCACTGCGCGAAGGGCGCGAGCACCACCGTGCCGAGCGACCCGGTGGCCGCGACCAGGCCAATGCGCTGGATGCGCTTTTCGGGCGGGGTGGCGCGTGCCACCACGCCGATCAATACGCCGAAGCCGGTCCCGGCGATGCCGATACCGCACAGGAAGCCGGCGATGTCGAGGCCGAGCGCGCCGCGCGAGACCATCATCACGAGCAGGCCCACGGCGTAGAGCACACCGGTGCCGAACACCACCGGCCGCGCGCCGTAGCGGTCGGCGAGTGCGCCGACGAACGGCTGGCTCGCGCCCCAGACGATGTTCTGCAGCGCAAGCGAGAAGCTGAAGGTCGCGGCCGAGACGCCGAGCTCGGTGGTGAGCGGGCCGAGGAACAGGCCCATGCTCTGGCGCATGCCCATCGAGAGCGAAATGACGACGCCGCTCACGAGGAGCAGGACCAGCATCGAGCGGGATTTCACCGCGCGATTCTAGGGGATCGCGCGCGCAGCGGTGAAATGAGAAATGCGAAGGACAGGCATGAGAAGAATGGGGCCCATAAAATGGGGACAGACCCCATTTTGCGTTTCACAAAATGGGGTCTGTCCCCATTTTTCTCATTTCACTATTCCTGCTTCGGGGCCGCGCGCCGGCGCAGCCAGGTGCGCAACGCGCCAACCACCGGCACGGCGATGGCGAGCAGCGCGAGCACCATCAGCACGCCGGAGATCGGCCGCAGGAAGAAAATCCCCACCCCGGCGTCGGAGATGATGAGCGACTGGCGCAGCGCGCGCTCGGCCTGCGGGCCGAGGACGAGCGCGAGGACCAGCGCCGCGGGCGAGTAGCCGAGCTTCTTCATGAAATAGCCGACGACGCCGAACACCAGCATCTGGCCCACGTCCCAGACGCTGTTCTTCAGCGAATAGGCGCCGGTGACGCAGAAGATGACGATGAGCGGCATCAGGATGCTGTAGGGCACGCGCAGCGCGCGCACGAAGAGCGGGATGCAGGCGGTGCTGAGGATGAGGAGCAGCACGTTGGCGATGTACTGCGAGGCGATGAGGCCCCAGACGAACTGCGGGTTCTTCTCGAACAGCATCGGCCCCGGCCGCAGGCCCCACATCATCAGGCCGCCCAGCATGATGGCGGTCGTCGCCGAGCCCGGGATGCCGAGGGTCAGCATCGGCACCATGGCCGCCGTCGCCGCGGCATTGTTCGCCGACTCGGGACCGGCGACGCCTTCGATCGCGCCCTTGCCGAACTGCTCGGGATGCTTGGACGTCTTCTTCTCGATCGTATAGGAAAGGAAAGACGCGACCGTCGGGCCGGCGCCCGGCAGCATGCCGACGGCGAAGCCGACCACGGTGCCGCGCGCGATGGCCCAGCGGCTGCGCGCCCAGTCGGCGGCGCTCGGCAGCACGTCGCGCAGGCCGTAGCGGCCTTTGGTCACCGGCGCCTTGCCGACCTGCTCGGCGTCGGCGAACACCTCGCCGAGCCCGAAGAGGCCGATCGCCACCGGCAGGAAGTCGATGCCGTCCATCATCTCGGGGATGCCGAAACCGTAGCGCGGCTCGCCGGCGATGATGTCGTAGCCCACCATCGCGAGCATCAGCCCCATCACCATGCTGATGTAGGCCTTCAGCGCATCCTCGCCGGCGAGCAGCGTCACGGTGGTGAGGCCAAGCAGCATCAGCGCGAAGGTCTCCGGCGGGCCGAAGGCGAGCGCCCAGCGCGCAAGCAGCGGCGACACGAGCATCAGCAGCAC
Organism: Burkholderiales bacterium; assembly: GCA_036524215.1. GTDB lineage: Bacteria > Pseudomonadota > Gammaproteobacteria > Burkholderiales > SG8-39 > SCGC-AG-212-J23. The sequence continues at coordinate 2,660 of DATDCR010000327.1, read as the reverse complement.
CACGCCGATGGTGCCGGCGATGAACGAGCCGAACGCGGCGATGCCGAGCGCGGGTCCCGCGCGGCCCTGCAGCGCCATCTGGTAGCCGTCGAGGCAGGTGACCACCGAGGCCGACTCGCCGGGCGTGTTGATGAGCACCGAGGTGATCGTGCCGCCGTACATGGTGCCGGCGTAGAGCGCGGCGAGCATGATGATGCCCGAGGTCGGATCCATGCCGAAGGTGAGCGGCAGCAGCATCGCCACGCCGGAGGGCGGCCCGACCCCCGGCAGCGCGCCGATCAGCATGCCCACCATCACGCCGACCACCGCCATCATGATGTTGAACGGCGTGAAGGCGATCGAGAAGCCGAGCGAGAGGTTGGCTAGAAAGTCCAGAACATTCCCTCGGGAAAGGGCACGTGCAGCCAATACGCGAACACCGCCCAGTTCACCGCCGCGGCGGCCGCCGCGACGAGCGCGGTGAACCACCAGGCGTGGCGCTCGAGATAGCGCATCACCGTGGCGAGATAGAGCGCGGTCGCCACCACCATGCCGAGCGGCTTGAGCAGCGCGACGAAGGCGACGGTGAGCGCGATCACCACGAGCACCCGCTTCGCGCCTTCGCCGTGCGGCAGCCAGTCGACGATGTCGTCCGCCGGCCGGGGCCGGCGCGCGAGCATCATGGAGGCGAGCACCGCCATGACGAGCCCGAGCCACAGCGGCATGAAGGCGGGCCCCGGCCCGCCTTCGCCCCAGTACGCGTAGTACTTCAGCGCCCCTGCGGAAAACGACAGCGCGAAGGCGACGAGCAGCGCCGCCGTGACGCGGTCTGCCTTGCGCACGGCGCTATTTCTTGATGCCGCCGAGCTCGTTCAGGGCGCGGGCGTACTTCTCGCGCAGGCCATCGAGGTACTTGTTCGCCTCTTCGCCGGTCCACTGCGTCGGCGTGAGCAGGTTCTTCTTGATGTACTGCTCCTGCCACTTCTTCGTGCCGGTGACTTTCTTGAGCGTGTCCTGCCACCACTTCACCGCCTCGGGCGGCATGTTGGCCGGCCCGACCACGCCGCGCATCTGCTCCCAGTAGAACTCGTAGCCCTTCTCGGCGAAGGTCGGCACCTCGGGCGCATCGGCCAGGCGCTTCTTCGCCGCCACCGCCAGGTTGCGCGCCTTCTTCGCCTCGGTCTGCGCCACGATCTCGTTCGGGTTCTCGACCGCGGCGTCGATGTGCCCGCCCATCAGCGCGGCCGTCACCTCGCCGCCCGAGTTGAACGGCACGTACTTCACCTTGATCTTCGCCGCCTGCTCGAAGAGATGCGTAAAGATGTGGTCCTCGGTGAAGGTGGCGGTGCCGCCGACCGTGAGGCCGCTCGGCTTGGCGCGCGCCGCCTTGACGAAATCGTCGATCGTCTTGTACGGCGACTCGTCGCGCACCGACAGCATCAGCTCGTCGATGGCGACGATCATCAGCGTGGTCATGGCGTCGCGGTGGTCGCCGGGCAGGCGGCCCTCGATCTTGCCGGAGACGATCATCGGCGTCGCGCCGGCGATGACGTGCGGGTCGCCCTTCTTGTTGATCAGGTAGTTGTAGCCGATCGCGCCCGAGCCGCCGGCGCGGTTGTTGACGTTGAGCGGCACCGGCGACCATTTGTTCTCGTCGATGATGCCGGTGATCATCCGCATCAGGTTGTCCGTGCCGCCGCCGGGCGCATACGGCACGACGACCTCGACCGGACGCGCCGGGTACTTCTGCGCATGGGCGCTGCTCAGGGCCATCGTGGCGCACGCGGCAAGCACGACGCCGGCTATCGCTCTCAGTTTGTCCATTTGTGGGCTCCTCCTTTGCGCGACGATAGTACATCTGCGCGCAGAAATGATGAGCACCTTTCGAAACGCCGCGGGCGCGGCGCCGGATAGAATGCGCAGGCCCTCTGCCCTTTTTCAGGAAGAAACGCGATGGATGAGCTGCTTTACGAAGTGCGCGACGGCGTCGGCTACGTCACCTTCAACCGGCCGCAGGCGCGCAACGCGCTCACCTTCGGCATGTACGAGCGCCTGGCCGAGATCTGCAACGAGGCGGGCGAGAAGCGCTCATCGGCCAACGCGGTCCGCGCCATCCTGATGACCGGCGCGGGCGACAAGGCCTTTGCCGCCGGCACCGACATCTCGCAGTTCCGCGCCTTCGACAAGGAGAAGGACGCGCTCGACTACGAGGAGCGCATCGACCGCGTGATGACCGCCATCGAGCGCTGCAAGGTGCCGACCATCGCCGCCATCAACGGCGCCTGCACCGGCGGCGGCGCGAGCATCGCCTCGTGCTGCGACCTGCGCATCGCGTCGAAGACGATCAAGTTCGGCTTCCCGGTCGCGCGCACGCTCGGCAACTGCCTCTCGCTCGTCAGCTACTCGCGCCTGGTCTACCTCGTCGGGCCTTCGCTCGTGAAGGACATCGTCTTCCGCGCGCGCCTCATCGAGGCCGACGAAGCGCTCGCCAAGGGGTTGGTGTTGGAATTGACGGATGACCAACCGACGTTGATGAAGCGGGCCGAGGAGATCACCCGCCTCGTCGCGAGCCATGCGCCGCTCACGCTGCAGGCGACGAAGGAAGCGCTCCTTCGCCTGCGCCCGAAGGTCGAGCACGGCGAAGGCAACGACCTCGTCCTCATGTGCTACATGAGCGAGGA
>DATDCR010000326.1:0-4855 GCA_036524215.1 Burkholderiales bacterium | reverse complement strand
GAGGTGGACGAAGCCGAGGTGAGCCCGGGCGACATCGAGATCGGCGTCGAGGCGCTGATCGACAAGTACGGGCTGAAGCAAGTGCTGGACACGCTCTCGAGGCGCGCCAAGCCGTGAACGGCCAGTTCGGCGATGTGATGGTCGTCGGCGCCGGGATCAGCGGTATCCAGGCGGCGCTGGACCTCGCCTCGAGCGGCTTCCGCGTCTACCTGGTGGAGAAGAAGCCGACCATCGGCGGCAAGATGTCGCAGCTCGACAAGACCTTCCCGACCAACGACTGCTCGATGTGCATCGAGTCGCCGAAGTTCATCGAGTGCGACCGCCATCCGAACATCGAGATCCTCACCTATACCGAGGTCACCGCGGTCGAGGGCAGCGCGGGCAACTTCACGGTCACGCTGACGCGCAAGCCGCGCTACATCGACGAGGACAAGTGCACCGGCTGCACCACCTGCACCGAGTACTGCCCGGTGAAGGTGCCCGATCCGTTCAACCAGGAGCTCTCGCTCAGCAAGGCGGTGCACATCTACTTCGCGCAGGCGGTGCCGCTGGTGAGCTACATCGACGAGACCTGCCTGCGCCTCACCGACAAGACCTGCTCCATCTGCCAGAACGTCTGCGAGAACGACGCCATCGACTTCGGCCAGACGCCCGAGAAGATGGAAGTGAAGGTCGGCGCCATCGTGCTCGCGCCCGGCTACGAGATCTTCGACCCGAAGGCGCGCGGCGACTACGGCTACGGCAGCTTCCAGAACGTCGTCACCAGCCTCGACTTCGAGCGGCTGCTGTGCGCGACCGGCCCGCACGAGGGCCACATCCTGCGGCCGTCGGACAAGAAGCATCCGCACAAGGTGGCCTGGATCCACTGCGTCGGCTCGCGGCAGGTGATTCCGGGCGGCAACACCTACTGCTCGGCGGTCTGCTGCTCGTACACGCAGAAGCAGGTGATCCTCGCCAAGGACCACGTGCCGGACCTGCAGGCGACCATCTTCCATAACGACATCCGCTCCTACGGCAAGGATTTCGAGCGCTTCTACCAGCGCGCGGAGAAGCTCTCCGGCGTGCAGTTCGTGCGCAGCTACGTCTCGGTCGGACGCGAGATCCCGGGAAGCAAGAACGTCACGATCCGCTACGCCACGACCGACGAGGGCGTGAAGGAAGACGAATTCGAGCTGGTGGTGCTGTCCGTGGGGCTCAACCCGCCCTCGGATGCAAAGGAGCTGGCGGCGAAGTTCGGCATCGAGCTCGATCCGCACGGCTTCTGCAGGACCAACCCGACCAACCCGATCGAGACCACGCGCGAAGGCGTATTCGTCAGCGGCGCCTTCCACGGCCCGCGCGACATCCCGGAAGCGGTGATGACCGCGAGTGCCGCCAGCGCCCTGTCGGCGCAGCTTCTCAAGTCGCGGCGCGGCCTGCTCAGCCGCGAGCGGGTGTACCCGCCGGAAAAGGACGTCAGCAAGGAAGAGGCGAAGGTCGGCGTCTTCGTCTGCCGCTGCGGCGCGAACATCGGCCGCGTGGTCGACGTGCCGGGGCTGGTGGAATACGCGAAGACGCTCGGCAACGTGGCGCACGCCGAGGAGAGCCTCTTCGCCTGCGCGACGAACACCGCGAAGGCGATCTCGGACACGATCCGCGACAAGGGCCTGAACCGCGTCGTCGTGGCCGCCTGCACGCCGCGGACGCACGAGCCGCTCTTCCGCGACACGCTGCGCGAGGCCGGCATCAACCAGTACTTCTTCGACATGGCGAACATCCGCGAGCACTGCTCGTGGGTGCACTCGAAGGAGCCCGAGGCCGCCACGCAGAAGGCGAAGGACATCGTGCGCATGTCGGTCGCGCGCACCGCGATGCTCGAGCCGCTGCAGGAATTCTCGCTGCCGGTCAACAAGGCGACGCTGGTGATCGGCGGCGGCGTGGCGGGGATGACCAGCGCGCTCGCGCTTGCCGAGCAGGGCTTCGAGAGCTACCTCGTCGAGAAGGCGCCGGACCTCGGCGGCATGGCCGGCCGGCTGCATTTCACGCTCGAGGGCCTCGACGTCCAGGCGCTGGTCGGCGACCTGAAGAAGAAGGTGTACCGCCATCCGCGCATCCACGTCATCACCGATGCCGCGATCACGCACAGCTCCGGCTACGTCGGCAACTTCGTCACGCAGGTGAAGGCGAAGGGCAGGGTGCGGGAGATCAAGCACGGCGCGGCGATCGTGGCGACCGGTGCCGAGGAGCACAAGCCGAGCGAATACCTCTACGGCAAAGATCCGCGGGTCGTGACCTACCTCGAGCTCGAGGAGCGCATCAGCAGGCGCGACGAGGCGCTGCTCAAGGCGCAGAGCATGGTCATGATCCAGTGCGTCGGCTGCCGGCAGGAAGACCGCAACTACTGCTCGCGCGTGTGCTGCAGCGGCGCGGTCAAGAACGCGCTGCAGCTCAAGAAAGCCAATGCCGGGATGGACATCTACGTCCTCTTCCGCGACATGCGGACCTACGGCTTCCGCGAGGACTATTACCGCGAAGCGGCCACCAAGGGCGTGCGCTTCGTCCGCTACGAGCCCCAGGACAAGCCGGTCGTCTCGAGCGGCGACGGCAAGCTGCAGGTCGCCGTGACCGATCCGGTGCTGGCGCAGAAGCTCACCCTCGACGCCGACTACATCGCGCTCGCGGCCGCCGTCGTGCCCTCCGCCGGCAGCGAAGATACGGCGCGGCATTTCAAGCTGTCGCTGAGCCCGGACGGGTTCTTCCAGGAGGCGCACGTCAAGCTGCGGCCGGTCGATTTCGCCGCGGAAGGCGTCTTCCTGTGCGGCACCGCGCAGTATCCCAAGCACCTGACGGAAACCATCGCGCAGGCGTACGGGGCTGCCGGCAGGGCGCTCACGCTCCTTTCGCGCGACACAGTGGTCGCCTCGGGCTCGGTCTGCGACGTCAACGAAAAGATGTGCGTTTCGTGCGGCGCGTGCATCACGGCGTGCACCTACGGCGCGATCGACTTCGAGGACACGCCGCGCGGCAAGAAAGCCAGGATCAACCCGGTGCTGTGCAAAGGCGACGGCCTCTGCAACGCGAAATGCCCGACCGGCGCGATCTTCCTCAAGCATTACACCGACAGCGAGGTCTACGGCCAGATCGACGCCGCCCTCGCCGGGGCCATCGCTTGAAAATGGTGACAGTCACCATTTTTTGGACGGTCACTGTTTTTCTGAAAATGGTGACTGTCACCATTTTCATGGTGAATTGAGATGGCTGCCCCGGCCGAATACAAGCCCACCATCGTCGGCTTCCTGTGCAACTGGTGCTGCTACGGCGGCGCCGACCTGTGCGGCGTGTCGCGCTACCAGTACCCGCCCTACCTCCGCGTCATCCGCCTGATGTGCTCGGGCCGGGTGGACCTGGCGTTCATCTTCCGCGCCTTCGCCAAGGGAGCCGACGGCGTCTTCGTCGGCGGCTGCCACCTGAACGACTGCCACTACAACCCCGAGGGCAACTACGACGCGCTCGGCAACACGCTGATGGCGAAGCGCATCCTCAAGCACCTCGGCGTCAATGCCGACCGCCTGCGGCTGGAATGGGTCTCCGCGGGCGAAGGCATTCGCTTCGCCGAGGTGATGAACGACTTCTCCGCCAAGGTGAAGAGCCTCGGCCGCTTCGGCTCCGCCGAGGGCATCGCCGCGGCCGAGCTGCAGGCGCGGCTCCAGGCCGCCATCCACCTCGTCCCGTACATCAAGCTCGTCGAGCGCGAGCGGCTGCGCGTGCCGACGAGGACGGAGGAGGGCTACAAGAAGTTCTTCGGGAGCGAGGAATTCGACGCGCTCTTCAACGAGCTGATCCTCGACAAGCTGGCGCTCAGCCGCATCATGGGCGTGCTGCGGGTGAAGCCCGCCTCGCCCGCGGAGCTCTCCAGCGGGCTCGGCCTGCCGCCGGCGGACTTGGCGCGCCATCTCGACGAGCTGGTGGGCGACGGCCTCGTCAATCGCGAAGAAGACCGCATATGCATAACGACAAGGTAGACGCGATCATCGCGCGGCACCACGGCAAGCCCGGTGCGCTGATCCGCGTGCTGGTCGAGATCCAGCATGAGAACCGCTGGCTGCCGAAAGAGGCGCTCGCCCGGGTGGCCGAAGCCCTCGCGGTGCCGCTCAGCCGCGTGGTCCAGATCGCCACCTTCTACAAGACCTTCAGCCTGAAGCCGAAAGGCCGCCACGAGGTGCACGTGTGCACCGGGACGTCGTGCCACGTGCGCGGCGCGCCGCAGGTCCTGTCCGCCGCCCAGAATGCCATGGGCATCAAGCCGGGCGAGACCGATGCCGAAGCCCGCTTCAGCCTCGAGACCGGCAGCTGCCTCGGCAGCTGCAGCCTGGGGCCGGAGATCATCGTCGACGGCACGCACCACCCGCGGATGACGCCGGAGAAGGTGGAAGAGGTGCTCAAGCAGTATGGCTAAGCTGCATTCCGCCGCCGAGCTGGAAGCCTTGCGCGCCGACATCGTGTCGCGCCGTGACGCGGGCAAGCGCTGCATCTCCGTCTGCGCCGGCGCGGGATGCGACGCCGCGAACTCCGCCTCCGTCGCGGATGCCCTTCGCACAGAAGGGGCGAAGGCAGGGGTGGAAGTGAAAGTCACCGGCTGCCACGGCTTCTGCGAGAAGGGACCCAACGTCCTCGTCACGCCGGGCGACCTCTGCCATTTCTCCGTGCGGCCCGAAGACGCGCAGGCGATCGTGGCGGGAACGGCGCAGGGCATTCCGATGAGCGAGGTGCCTTTTTACAAGTACCAGACACGGCTCCTCATCGGCGACAACCCGAAGATCGATCCGACCCGCATCGAGGACTACCTCGCGCTCGGCGGATATGCCGCGCTTTCGAA
>DATDCR010000325.1:0-5421 GCA_036524215.1 Burkholderiales bacterium | reverse complement strand
TGGGAGACCACGGATCACGGCAACAGGATCCAGATCGTCGATGGCAAGATCCAGGTCGATATTTCGCACGCCATCAGCGCGCTCGGCGCCACGGACCTGAACTCCCTCAGCGCCACGGATCACATCCACGACAGCTTCACGTACGCCATTCAGCTCGGTAATGGCACGCTGAGTGTCGCAACCGTCACGATCGACGTCCAGGGTCAAAATGACATGGCGTCGTTTGCGCCGGGCGGTGATTCGGGAGCGGCATACGAGGACGGCGCAAACGCGAGCGGTGTGCTCCACGTAAACGATGCCGACCACGGTGAGGCGCATACGCAGGCGACCAACGGCTCCGGCGCGAATGGGCTGGGCAGCTATACCGTCGATAGCGATGGCAACTGGAACTACTCTGCGGACCACGTTGCGAACGACCACCTCGCTGCCGGGGCAACCGCGACCGACAGCTTTGTCGTCGACAGCCAGGACGGTACCGCACACCAGACGGTCAACGTCACGATCGTCGGTACCAACGATGCCGCGTCCTTCCAGTCCGGTGGCGATAGCGGCAACGCGATGGAAGACGGCGCGAGCGCCACGGGCCAGGTTACGGTGAACGATGTCGACGACGGCGAGGCGCATACGCAAGCCGATAGCGGCTCCGGTGCGAATGGGCTGGGCAGCTACAGCGTCGACACCGATGGCAACTGGAGCTATTCGGCGGATCACGGTGCGAACGACCACCTGGCAGCTGGAGCCACTGCGACGGACAGTTTCGAGGTGACCAGCCAGGACGGCACGGCTCACCACACCGTCAATGTCACGATCGTTGGCACCAATGATCAGGCCTCGATCGGCGGCGCGCTCGCCGGCGACGTGAGCGAAGACGGCACCGCAGCGGCAGGCGGCACCGTGGCGGTCAGCGATGTCGATGACGGGCAAGCCGCCGCCGTGGCGACGTCTTCCCTGCACGGCACGTACGGCGACTTCACGTTCGACTCGCAGAGCGGCGACTGGACCTACGCCCTGCGCAACGACGACGCCAACGTGCAGGCGCTCAACTCCGGCGACACGGTCACCGATTCCCTGCAAATCGCGTCGCTCGACGGCACGGACAGCGACACGATCGTGGTCAGCATCCACGGCGCGGACGACGCGCCGGCGCAGATCCCGGCTGTGTTGCCGACGCCGTACGCCGGCGGGGGCGATCCGAACGATTTCGATAACCTCGGACTCCCTGGCACGCAGGTCCTGATCGGCGGTAATCAGAGCCAGACTCTTTATGGCGGGCCCGCTACGGACTTCCTGACCGGCAGCAACAGCGGCAACGGCGGGGACGCGCTTTACGGCGGCTCCGGCGGTGACGTGCTGTCCGGGCAGAACGGGGCTGACGCGCTTTATGGCGGTTCGGGCGGCGACTCCCTCAACGGCGGCTCCGGCCCGGATACGCTGATCGGCGGTTACGGAGCCGACTCGATCACCGGCGGCAGCGCTCCCGACACGATCCGCTACCTCGATCTTCTTGACACGGGTGACACGATCACCGATTTCGTCTCCGGCACCGACAAGATCGATCTGTCGGCGATCGATGCGAACTCGAACGCATCCGGCAACCAGGCCTTCGGCTGGGGTGGCCAGCAAGCTGGTCCGTACGCGGTCGCCAACAGCGTCACCTGGACCACGGACGGTACGAACACGACCGTGATTGCGGACACCGACGGAAACGTCGCCACGGCCGAGTTCAGCATCACGCTCGCCGGGGTGACGAACCTGCTGGTGACGGACTTCAACACGCTGTAAACGCCACTTAGAAGGGCGTCAAGAACGGGGGCGGCGAAGGCCGCTCCCGTTTTCTACAAGTAGGGGTGGTTGGAGCAGTTCGTGGTACTGCGCCGGGGGGCGCAAGGGGGAAGAAATGCAGGTCAAGGGGGTAGCGCTCGTGGTTGGAGTGCTCGGCGCATTGTTCGCAAACATCGATCTCTGCTGCGCTGAAACGCTCGGCCAGGCGGTCGAAAGTTCGATGGCATGGCATCCGGAAGTGAGAGCCGCGCTGGCGAACTGGCGTGCGGTGGACGCGACCGTAGCGCAGGCGCGCGCCGGATATTTCCCGTCCGTCGACGCGAGCGTCGGCCAAGGTCGCGAGCGGGCCGATAACCCGGTCACGCGGCCGCTCGGAACGCCGCCGACCTTGACCCGGTCCGAGGCCTCGATCGGTGCGTCGCAGTTGTTGTTCGACACGGGCGCGACGTCGAGTGATGTAAGGCGTACCCGGGCGCGTACGGAATCGGCTTATGCGCAGCTCGCTACGACCGCCGAAAGCGTGGCTTTCCGGACGGCGCAAGCCTTCTATGAAGTGATTCGCCTTCGAGCGCTGATCGCCTTGGCCGAACAGAACCTGAGCGTGCACGAGCGCACGCTCGATCAGGTCACGCGCCGCTCGCAGGCCGGTGTCGGCCGTCGGTCCGACGATCGCCAGACCGCGGCACGGCTGGCATTGGCGCAGTCGACGCTCTCGCAGCTGCGCGGGCAGCTCCTGCAGGCCGAAGCGCAATACCGGAACCAGACCGGCCATCCTGCGCAAGACCTCGCGGCGGCCGAGATTCCCTTTAACGCCCTTCCGGCCAGCGTGCAGGCGGCGATCGATGACGCCAAAGCCACGCATCCAGCGGTACGGAGCGCCAAGCTCGACATGAACGCCGCGCTTGGCGATCGCGACTTCGCGCGGTCGCGCTACGGGCCGCGCGTGACGCTCGAGCTCGCCGCCACCAGGAACCACGATCTCGATGGCGTGCCCGGCCTCAATGCCGACACCCGCGCGATGCTGGTCGTGCGCCAGAACCTCTTCCGCGGCGGCGGCGACCGCGCACGCGTGCGCGAGGCGGAGGCGCGCAGGGACCAGGCGGGCGAGCTCCTGGCGCGCGTACAGAACGACCTCGAGCGCGACCTGCGCATCGCCTGGGAAGGATTGGCCGCCGATCGCGCAAGGCTGCCTGATCTCCAGCGCTACGCCGAGACGAGCGCCGAGGTGGTCGAGGCGTATCGCAGCCAGTTCGGCATCGGGCAGCGCACGCTGCTCGACGTGCTCAACGCCGAGAACGAGCTCTACAGCGCGCGCAGCGGCTTTGCCAGCGGCGAAGCCGCAGTTGCCGTGGATGTTTACCGGGTGCTCGCCAACATGGGACGCATGCTCGCGCAGCTCGGGTTGCGGCTTCCGGGCGGCGGCGGCGCGCCCGACTTGGGCGGGGCGGCCCAATGAGCGCGAGCGCGCTCCAGGTCTCCAGCGTCGAGCTGCCGGCGTTGGCGCCTAGCGATCCGCTCGCCGTCTGCCTGGCGGCGGCGGCGCGGCACCTCGGCATGCCGATCTCGGCGGACGCCGTGGTCGCCGGCCTGCCGCTCGAGGACGGCCGGCTGACGCCGGCCCTCTGCGTGCGGGCCGCCGAGCGGGCAGGCATGTCTGCCGTCTTGCGCCGCGCCGACATCGCGCGCATGCCGAAGCTCGCCCTTCCTGCGCTGCTGCTCCTCGACGACGGCGATGTTTGCGTGCTCGTCGCAAAGACCGAAACGACTGCCGACATCATCACCAGCGCAGCGCCGCAAGCCCGCAAGACCATACCGTTGGACGAGCTGCTGCCGCTCTATGCCGGGACCGCCATCTTCCTCGGGCGAGCGGCCCGTTTCCAGGCGGGCACGGGAAGCGAGCGCATCGCCGAGACGCACCACTGGTTCTGGGGCACGCTCGCGAAGTCCTGGCCGATCTACGGCGAGGTGGCGCTGGCGAGCGTGCTGATCAACCTCTTCACCGTGCTCTCGCCGCTCTTCTTCATGAACGTCTACGACCGCGTGGTTCCCAACAAGGCCTTCGAGACCTTCTGGGTCCTGGCGGTGGGCGTGCTGACGATGTACGTGTTCGACCTGCTCCTCAAGACGCTGCGCGGCTATTTCATCGACGTGGCGGGCAAGCGCGCCGACGTCGCGCTTTCGTCGACGCTTTTCGAGCAGGTGATGAACATGCGCCTGGATGCCGGCCGGCAAAGCGTCGGCTCGCTCGCCAACAACCTGCGGGAGTTCGAGTCGCTGCGCGAGTTCTTCACCTCGGCCACCATGGCGACGCTCGTCGACTTGCCCTTCGTCCTTCTCTTCATCGCGGTTATCTGGGGCATCGGCGGCCTTGCCATGGCGGCCGTGCCGCTTGCCGCGATCCCGCTCGTCATCCTCGCCGGGCTGGCCATCCAGATTCCGCTGCGCAATCGCATTCGCCGCGTCTACAAGGCGACGGAGGCGAAGCACGCCACGCTGATCGAGACGCTGGGGGCGATCGAGGTGGTGAAGACGCTCGGCGCCGCGTCGCATCTGCAGCGCAAGTGGGAGACGGTCGTCGGCTACGTCGCCGCCGAAGGCCTCGGCTCGCGCATGCTCTCGGCGTTCGCCGTCAACTTTTCGACCTGGGTGCAGCTCACCGTGGCCGTCGGCGTCCTGGGCGTAGGCGTCTACCTGGTCGGTGACGCGCATATCACGATGGGCGCGCTCATCGCGTGCACCATCATCTCGGGCCGCTCGCTCTCGCCGCTGACCCAGATCGCCGGGCTGCTCATCCGCTATCACCAGGCGATGAGTGCGCTCGCGGCGCTGAACAAGATCATGGAAGCGCCGCTCGAGCGGCCGCGCGACCGCGTCTTCGTGCACCGGCCGGGGCTCGCCGGCGACATCCAGTTCCGCGACGTGGTGTTCCGCTATCCCGGCCAGCAGATCGAGGCGCTCACCGGCGCCTCGTTCAAGATCCGCGCCGGCGATCGCGTCGGCATCATCGGCCGCGTCGGCTCGGGCAAGAGCACGATCGCGAAGCTGATCATCGGCCTCTACCAGCCGGCGAGCGGCTCGATCCTCGTCGACGGCACCGACGTGCGCCAGATCGACCCGGTCGACCTGCGCCGCAACTGCGGCTACATGCCGCAGAACATCGTGCTCTTCTCGGGCACGGTGCGGGAAAACCTGATGCTCGGCGCGCCGGGCCTCGACGACGCGGCGCTGATTCGTGCTGCTTCCATCGCCGGCCTGGACGAGCACCTGATTCGCCATCCGCTCGGCTTCGACCTGCCGGTCGGCGAGCGAGGCGAGGCGCTCTCCGGCGGGCAGCGGCAGGCGATCGCGCTCGCGCGCGCGCTCGTCACCGATCCGCCGATCCTGCTGCTCGACGAGCCGACGCACTCGATGGACCACTCCTCCGAGGAGCGCCTCAAGAGCCGGCTGCTGCAGGAACTCGGCGAGCGCACGATGCTCCTCGTCACGCACCGCGAATCGCTGCTCTCGCTCGTGAACACGCTGCTCGTCGTCGACGGCGGCAAGATCATGGCCTACGGGCCGAAGGAAAAAGTGATGGAAGCCCTTGCCGCGCGCAAGGTGCCCGTCGCGCGCTGACCATGGAAAACGCCACCGCTCCCG